>DATEJJ010000062.1:0-11651 GCA_035278125.1 Rugosimonospora sp. | reverse complement strand
ACCGTCGTCGCGCCGTTCGCTGTGGCGGGCGGAGGGGCGTCCCCGGTCGGGCGGGGGCGGCCCGCCGCGGCCCGGGTCACTGCCCGGCTGTCGGTCGCCCCGGGTACCCGGTGGCGCGAGGATCTCCGGGCTGAGCGGCATCAGCGCTGGCGCGGGTACGACGGGCGAGGTGGGCGCGGCCGACACCGGTTGGATCGGCTCGCTGGCTCCCCGGGCGCCACGCAGCGACACGAACCGGCTGCCCGGCCCGTCCCCCCGGTGGGACGACCGTACCGGCGCCGGAGTATCGCGTTCGGGCGGGGTACGCGGGGACGGGATCGCGGCGGTACCGGCGGGTGGCTCGTCGTCCCGGTTGAGCTCCGCCAGCTGGTCGTACCCGGAGCGGCGCGGTCGCGGCTCGTCCCCGGCGTCGCCGTCGGGGTTGACCGCGGGGCCGAGCTGGGTGCGATCCTCGCGAGCGCGGCGCAGGTCGTCGAGCCAGCCGAGGTCCTCGTTGTTCGGCTCGTCGCGGCCCCGGCCCCGGCGCTTGCCCTTGCCAGGCCGATCCGGGTCCGTCATCGAGCCTCCTCCTGGCGGGCGAGCGAGCGCGGAGCCGGCCTCGTGCCAGCTGGGACCTCACGCCAGCGTTCGGTCACGATACCTCCGTCTCGCTCGCCTGGCCCCGGACGATCCGGCGCAGCCTGGGCAGCCGCTCCGCCACCGCGCGCTCGGCGCCGTGGTTCGTCGGCCGGTAGTAGTCCCGCCCCACCACCTCGTCCGGAGGGTACTGCTGAGTGGCCACTCCGCGCGGATCATCATGCGGGTACATGTATCCGGAACCGTGGCCCAGCCCCTTCGAACCCGGGTAGTGGGAGTCGCGCAGGTGGCGCGGTACCTGGCCGGCCAGGCCGGCGCGGATGTCGCCCATGGCGGCGCCGAGTGCCGTGGTCACCGCGTTGGACTTCGGCGCGGTGGCGAGGTGTACCACCGCCTGCGCCAGGTTGAGCTGCGCCTCGGGCAGCCCGACCAGCTGTACCGCCTGTGCCGCCGCGGTCGCGGTCTGCAGTGCGGTCGGGTCGGCCATGCCCACGTCCTCGCTTGCGAAAATCACCAGGCGGCGGGCGATGAACCGGGGGTCCTCGCCGGCCACCAGCATCCGGGCCAGCCAGTGCATCGCGGCGTCCACGTCGGAGCCGCGCATGCTCTTGATGAACGCGCTGGCAACGTCGTAGTGCGCGTCCCCGTCACGGTCGTAGCGCACGGCGGCCACATCGACCGCCTTCTCCGCCGTGGCCAGGTCGATCTCGGCCACGCCCTGCGCACCGGCCGACCCCGCGGCCGCCTCCAGCGCCGTGAGCGCGCGGCGCACGTCGCCGGCGGCCAGGCGTACCAGATGGTCTTCTGCCTCGGGCGCGAGCCGGACCTGGCCGTCGAGGCCGCGCGGGTCGGCCAGGGCCCGCCGCACCAGCGACCGGACCGCGTCGTCGTCCAGCGGGTGCAGGGTGAGCAGCACGCACCGGGACAGCAGCGGCGAAATGACGGAGAAGTACGGGTTTTCCGTGGTCGCGGCGAGCAGCGTCACCGTGCGGTCCTCGACGGCGGCCAGCAGCGAGTCCTGCTGGGTCTTGCTGAAGCGGTGAACCTCGTCGATGAACAGGACGGTCGGGCGGCCGCCGGACCGGCGCTGCCGGCGCGCGGTGTCGATCACTGAGCGGACGTCCTTCACGCCCGCCGACAGCGCGGACAGCGCCACGAACTGCCGGTCGGTCGCGCCCGCGACCAGGTGCGCGATGGTGGTCTTGCCGCTGCCCGGGGGTCCCCAGAGGATCACCGAGATGGGCGAGTCGCCGGTGACCAGCTGGCGCAGCGGCGCGCCGGGCGCCAGCAGGTGGTCCTGGCCGACCAGCTCGTCCAGGCTGCGTGGGCGCATGCGGACGGCCAGCGGCGCGTCGGGCAGCGGCGGCCCGAACCCGCCGGCCGGGGCGCCACCGGCGGGCCCGGGCAGGCCGGCCGGCGGGTCGAGAGTGAACAGGCCCTCCGCGTCCATTGCTCTGACAGTACCGGCCGGGGCCGACACCCTCGCGGTGCCGATCCCCCGGCCGGTGTCCGGGTCACCTCCGGAAGCGCCGCCCGCGGAAGGTACCCAGCGGCGCCAGGTGCAGGGCGAGCAGCAGCAGCCCGAGCACGGTGAGGGTGCCGGCGTTGAACAGCGGTCCACTGCCGGTCTGCGCTATGTCCAGGATGAATGCGATGGCGAAGACGACCGCCGCGGCAATCGCTAACAAGGTTCCTCCCGAATCTTGGCGAGGAGAACCTGGTACCCGAATGCCGATAGTTTTATGCCCTAAGGATTTCCTACCGCCTTTGGTTTGCCGTCGATGCCGGCCTCGCGGCGCTGCTGGGTGGTGATGGGTGTGGGCGCGCCGGTCAGCGGGTCGAGGCCGCCCCGGGTCTTCGGGAACGCGATCACCTCGCGGATCGAGTCGGCTCCGGCCAGCAGCATGCAGACCCGGTCCCAGCCGAACGCGATGCCGCCGTGCGGCGGCGGGCCGTACTTGAACGCCTCCAGCAGGAAGCCGAACTTCTCGCCGGCCTCCTGCTCGCCGATGCCGAGCAGGGCGAAGACCCGGCGCTGCACGTCCGCACGGTGGATACGGATGGAGCCGCCGCCGATCTCGTTGCCGTTGCAGACGATGTCGTACGCGTACGCGAGCGCCTCCCCGGGCGCCTCCTCGAAGCGGTCGACCCACTCGGCGTTGGGCGAGGTGAACGGGTGGTGCACCGCACCCCACCCGATCTGGTTCCCGGCGTCGTCGGTGGCCGGCTCGAACAGCGGCGCGTCCACCACCCAGCAGAACGCCCAGGCGTCCCCGTCCACCAGGTTGGTACGCCGGGCCACCTCGATCCGGGCCGCGCCGAGCAGCTCCTGCGCCTCCCGCCGGCGGTTGGCGGCGGCGAAGAAGACCGCGTCACCCGGCTTCGCGCCCACCGCGTCGGCGAGCCCGGCCAGGTGCGCCTCGGAGAGGTTCTTGGCCACCGGGCCGCGCGCCTCGCCCGTCTCCTGGTCGAGTACCACGTACGCCAGCCCGCGCGCCCCGCGCGCCTTGGCCCACTCCTGCCACCCGTCCAGCTCGCGCCGGGTCTGCGCGGCGCCACCCGGCATCACCAGCGCGCCAACGTAGCCGCCCGCGTCGATGGCCTGGGCGAACACCCGGAACCCGGTACCGCGCAGGTACTCGGTGAGGTCGCTCAGCTCCAGGCCGTACCGCAGGTCGGGCTTGTCCGAGCCGTACCGCTCCATCGCCTCGTGCCAGGTGATCCGCGGGATGGTGGCGGGCACCTGGTACCCGGCCAGCTCGCCCCAGAGCGCGGCGACGAGGCGGGTACCGAGGTCGATCACGTCGTCCTCGGTGACGAAGGACATCTCGATGTCGAGCTGGGTGAACTCGGGCTGCCGGTCGGCGCGGAAGTCCTCGTCCCGGTAGCAGCGCGCGATCTGGTAGTACCGCTCCAGCCCGGCCACCATGAGCAGCTGCTTGAACAGCTGCGGCGACTGGGGCAGGGCGTACCAGTGGCCTGGCTGGAGCCGTACCGGCACCAGGAAGTCGCGGGCGCCCTCCGGGGTGGAGCGGGTCAGCGTGGGCGTCTCGATCTCGTGGAAGCCGTCCTCCTCCAGCACCCGGCGGGCGATCCGGCTGGCCTGGCTGCGCAGCCGGAGGGCGCGGGCCGGGCCGCTGCGGCGCAGGTCCAGGTACCGGTACTTCAGGCGCACGTCGTCGCCGGCGTCCACGTGGTCGTCCACGGGCAGCGGCAGCGGCGCCGCCTCGGAGAGGATCTCCAACTCGGTGACGGTGACCTCGACCTCCCCCGTGGGCAGCTCGGGGTTCTCGTTGCCGGCCGGCCGGCGCTCGACCTGCCCGGTCAGCCGGACGCAGAACTCGTTGCGCAGCGCGTGCGCCTGCTCGGCCGGCGCGCCCTCGCGGAAGACGACCTGCACGATGCCGGAGGCATCCCGCAGATCCACGAAGATCACGCCCCCGTGGTCGCGCCGGCGGGCCACCCAGCCGGCCAGCGTCACCGTGCTTCCGGCGTGCGCGGCGCGCAGGCTGCCGGCCTCATGGCTGCGGATCACATCGTCTCCTTCGGTCCCGGGCTTCCACTCATGATGCGGGGGTGCAGGTCGGCCTCGGGCGGATTCCACGCCGACACGTCGGCCGGCTCCTGCGCCCCGGACCGGATGTCCTTGACCTCGTCCGGGCCGCCGCCGCCGGGGAACCACACGAACGGGATGCCGCGCCGCTCGGCGAAGCGGATCTGCTTGCCGTACTTGGCGGCCGAGGGCGAGACCTCGGTGGGTACGCCGCGCCGGCGCAGCGCCGCCGCGATCCGGTCGCAGGCGGGCCGCTGCTCCTCGGCGGGCAGGGCGACCAGCACGCAGGTGGGTACCTCGCGGGTGGCGGTGAGCGCGCCCGCGCCGAACAGCAGGCCGAGCATCCGGGTCACGCCCAGCGAGATGCCGACCCCGGGGAACCGGTCCGTACCGGCGCTGGCGAGGTTGTCGTACCGGCCGCCGGAGCAGATCGACCCGAACCGCTCGTACCCGCGCAGCTGGGTCTCGTACACCGTGCCCGTGTAGTAGTCGAGCCCGCGGGCGATCTTGAGTTCGGCGACCAGCAGTCCGGGCGCGTACTCGGCACCCGCCTCGATCACGCGTACCAGCTCGTCGAGCCCCTCGTCCAGCAGCGGGTGGCGTACCCCCAGCGCGGTCACGGCGTCCGCGAACGACGCGTCCGGCGCGGAGATCTCGGCCAGCGCCAGGCACACCTTGGCCTGTGCCTCGGTGGCGCCGGCGGCCCCGGTGAGCAGGGCCGCCACCCGGGCGGGCCCGATCTTGTCGAGCTTGTCGATGGCGTGCAGTGCCGCCTGCGGGTCGCCGATGCCGAGCCCGAGGTAGAAGCCCTCGCACAGCTTGCGGTTGTTGACCTGGATGCGGATCTCGGGCAGTGGCAGGCCGCGCAGCGCGTCCGCCAGTACCAGCGGGATCTCCACCTCGTAGTGGAACGGCAGCTCGTCGCGGTCCACCACGTCGATGTCGGCCTGGGTGAACTCGCGGTACCGGCCCTCCTGCGGCCGCTCCCCGCGCCAGACCTTCTGGATCTGGTACCGGCGGAACGGGAAGTGCAGCCGGCCCGCCTGCTCCAGCACGTACCGCGCGAACGGCACGGTCAGGTCGAAGTGGAGGCCGAGCGCGTCGTCGTCGCCGGGCGAACCGGCCTCGGCCTGCAGCCGGCGCAGCAGGTAGACCTCCTTGGAGGTCTCCCCCTTGCGCAGCAGCTGGTCCAGGGGCTCCACCGCGCGCGTCTCCAGCGGCGCGAAGCCGTAGCTTTCAAACGTGGTCCGCAGCCGGTCGAGCAGCTGCTGCTCGACCATCCGCTGGGCCGGCGTCCACTCGGGAAAACCCGAGATCGGTGTCGGGCGGTTGGCAGTCATCTGATCCTCGTCGGTTGCGGGTACGCGCGCGAAGTCCCCGCCTACCAGCCGCGATGCGGGGCGGGCCGGGCCAGGTCGAGCAGGTACGGGTTGCTGGCGCGCTCCCGTCCGATGGTGGTCGCCGGTCCGTGGCCGGGCAACACAATTGTCTCGTCGGGCAGCGGCAGCACCCTGTCCCGCAGGCTCGCCAGCATCGCGGCATGGTCGCCGCCGGGCAGGTCGGTACGGCCGATGGAGCCGGCGAACAGCACGTCCCCGCTGAAGCAGAGCGGCTCCTGTTCGGGGCCAGGGGCGCGCAGCAGCACCGAACCGCGGGTATGGCCCGGCGCGTGGTCGACGGTGAACTCCAGCCCGGCCAGGCGGATCACCTCGCCGTCGGGCAGCGGGGCCACCTCCTCGGGCTCGCTGTACTCCAGCTGGCCGCGGAACAGCTCGCTGAGGTCGACCGAGAGCGCCTTACCCGGGTCGGCCAGCAGCTCCCGGTCGTCCGGGTGGATGTACGCGGTGATGCCGCGGGCGCCGCACACCGGCGCCACCGAGAACGTGTGGTCGAGGTGCCCGTGGGTGAGCACCACGGCCGCCGGCCGCAGCCGGTGCTCGGCGAGCAGCGGGTCGAGCCGGTCCAGCACGCCGATGCCCGGATCGATCACCACGCACTGCTCACCGGGGCCGGTCGCGACCACATAACAATTGGTCCCGAACGCCTCGGCGGGGATCGCGGTGACGAGCATCCCCGAAGCCTATCCGGAGCCCCTGACGCTCTGCGGCGGAGCCCGCTTCCCGGGTGCTTTGAGGATGCTGTGGTAGTGCTTTTGGCTGACCTGCCGCACACACATGACGGAGGGTGCCCGTACACTCTGGCGGGCGTGTGGTACGGCCCGCATACGACGACCATGATCATGAATGTTGGAGGGGGAGCACACCGGTGGCTTCCAGCAGAGACCGGCAGCGCAAGCTGGCGCGCGCGAAGATGGAGCGGCAGATGGCCCGGCGGGCCTCCAAGGCCCGGCGCAACCGCCAGATCCAGGCCGGCATCGTCGCGGGTGCGGCGGTCATCCTGGTGGTGCTCGGCGGCCTGTGGGTGGGCGGCGTGTTCTCCGGCAAGCACAGCAACAGCGCGGCCAAGGCCAGCGACTGCCTGTGGACCAAGGCCGACACCGCCGCGAACACGAATCTCAAGAACACCGGCGAGCCGCCGACCACGGGCATCCCGAAGTCGGGTACCGAGACGATGACGATCAACACCAACCTGGGTGTGATCACCGCGTCCCTGGACCTGACCCGGTCACCCTGCACGGCGGCAAGTTTCAAGTACCTGGCCGGCAAGCACTTCTTCGACAACACCAGCTGCCACCGGCTGCTCGACACGGGCGACTACGTGCTGCAGTGCGGCGACCCGTCGGGTACCGGGTCGGGTGGGCCGGGGTACACGTTCGCCGACGAGTACCTGCCCACCTCCCCGTCCGCGGCGGCCGGATCCAGCGCCACGCCGACCGTGACGTACCAGGCGGGCATGCTGGCCATGGCCAACTCGGGTGCGGACACCAACGGCAGCCAGTTCTTCATCGTGTACAAGGACAGCCCGTTCCCGGCCAGCTACACCATCTTCGGGCAGATCACCAGCGGGCTGGACCTGGTACAGCAGGTGGGCGCGGCGGGTGACGACGGCGCGTACGCGAGTTCGGCGGGCGGCGGCCACCCGAAGAAGGCCGTCAAGATCACATCGATGACGGTGAGCAGCGCCAGCCCGGCCGGTGCCGCCCCCTCGCCGTCCAGCTCGGCGCCGCCGGCCTCGACCGCACCGTCCGCGGCCGCGTCGTCCCGCGCCTGAGCCAGCAGCGTCAAGCGGAGGTTAGCCAACCGTGAGTTCATCGAAGGATCGCCAGCGCGCCGCGGCCCGGGCCCGGCTGGAGCGGGAGATCGCGGCGCGGGCCGCCGAACAGTCCCGCCGGCGCAAGCGCACCGGCCTGATCGCCGGCTCGGTCGCCGCGGGCGTACTCGTGATCGTGCTGGTCATCGTGCTGATCACGAGCGGGGGCGGTGGCAAGAAGAAGGTCACCGCGCAGGCCACCCCGTCGGCGTCGACCACCAAGGTGAGCTGCGTCTGGAACTCGGCCACCAACCCGAGCCCGGCGCCCAGCGGGGCCAGCCCCTCGCCGAAGCCGTCGCCGAACCCGTACCTGAAGAACGTGGGTACGCCGGCGACCAGCGGGATGCCGAACAGCGGTACCCAGACCATGACGATCACCACGAACCAGGGTCCGATCACGGTCAGCGTGGACGACGCCAAGGCGCCCTGCGCGGCGGCCAGCTTCACGTACCTGGCCGGCAAGAAGTTCTTCGACAACACGTCCTGCTACCGGATGCACAACACCGGCTACTACATCCTGCAGTGTGGCGACCCGTCCGGTACCGGTAAGGGCGGGCCGGCGTACACGTACACCGCGGAGAACCAGCCGACGGACAGCCGGCCCACGTACACCACCGGGATGGTCGCGGTGGGTACCCCGCCGACCGCGGGCGACAACGGCAGCCAGTTCTTCATCGTGTACAAGAACACCGAGGACGACCCGTCGCAGACGCAGACGGCCACCTCGATCCTGCCCGGCCAGTTCACCGTGCTCGGTACCATCACCGCGGGCATGGACGTGGTGCAGAAGGTGGCGGCCGGCGGGCTGACCCCGGCCGGCAAGAGCGACCCGAACACGGGCAAGCCCAAGATCCCGCTGGCCATCAGCTCGCTGACGATGAGCGCGGGGACGTCCTCAGGCTCCTGAGGTCACCCGGTACGCGTCGTAGACCCCATCCACCTTGCGCACCGCGGCCAGGAGGTGCCCGAGGTGCTTGGGGTCGGCCATCTCGAAGCTGAACCGGCTGACCGCCACCCGGTCGCGGGTGGTGGCCACGGTCGCGGACAGGATGTTGACCCGCTCCTCGGACAGCACCCGGGTGATGTCGGCCAGCAGCTTGTGCCGGTCCAGCGCCTCCACCTGGATCGCGACCAGGAACGTGGACGCGCTGGTCGGCTTCCAGCTCACCTCGACGCAGCGCTCCGGCTGCTGGCGCAGCTCCTCGGCGTTCACGCAGTCGTCTCGGTGCACGCTGACCCCGCCCGAGCGGGTGACGAATCCGAAGATCGCGTCCGGGGGAACCGGCGTGCAGCAGCGGGCCAGCTTGATCCACACATCCGCGACGCCCTTGACCACCACGCCCGGGTCGTACGCGACGCCCCGGCTGCGCGGCGGGCGGGTGGCGACCGCGGTCTCGGCGATGTCCTCGACCGCGCCCTCCTCCCCGCCGTACGCGGCCACCAGGCGGGACACCACGGTCTGCGCGGAGACCTGGCTCTCCCCCACGGCCGCGTACAGCGAGGCCACGTCGGGCAGGTGCAGCTCGCGCGCGATCGTCATCAGCATCTCGGCGGTCAGCAGCCGCTGCAACGGCAGGCCCTGCTTACGCATGGCCTTGGTGAGCGCCTCCTTGCCGGCCTCGATCGCCTCCTCGCGCCGCTCCTTGTTGAAGTACTGCCGGATCTTGGTACGCGCCCGCGGGCTCTTGACGAAGCCCATCCAGTCCTGCGACGGCCCGGCCGACTCCGACTTGGACGTGAAGATCTCGATCACGTCGCCGTTGGACAGGGTCGACTCCAGCGGTACCAGCTTCCCGTTCACCCGGGCGCCGATGCACTTGTGCCCGACCTCGGTGTGCACGGCGTACGCGAAGTCGACCGGGGTGGAGCCGGTGGGCAGCGCCACCACGTCACCCTTCGGGGTGAAGACGTACACCTCCTGGCTGGACAGGTCGAAGCGCAGCGCGTCCAGGAACTCGCTCGGGTCGCTGGCCTCCCGCTGCCAGTCCAGCAGCTGGCGCAGCCAGGTCATCTCGTCCACGTTGGCCGGGCCGACGATGGTGGCGCCCTTGGTCTCCTTGTACCGCCAGTGCGCCGCGATGCCGTACTCCGCGGTGCGGTGCATCGCGGTGGTACGGATCTGCATCTCCACCGGCTTGCCGTTCGGCCCGATCACCGTGGTGTGCAGCGACTGGTACATGTTGAACTTGGGCATCGCGATGTAGTCCTTGAACCGGCCCGGTACCGGCTGCCAGTTCGCGTGGATCACCCCGAGCGCCGCGTAGCAGTCGCGTACCGTGTCGACCAGGATCCGCACCCCGACCAGATCGTAGATCTCCGCGAACTCCCGGGACCGCGAGATCATCTTCTGGTAGATCGAGTACAGGTGCTTGGGCCGCCCGGTCACGTTCGCCTTGATCTTCGCCGCCCGCAGGTCGTTGGTGACCTTGTTGGTGACCTGGCGCAGCAGCGCGTCACGCTGCGGCGCGTGCTCGTTGATCAGGCGGTTGATCTCCTCGAACTTCTTCGGGAACAGCGTCCCGAAGGCGAGGTCCTCCAGCTCCCACTTGATCGTGTTCATACCCAGCCGGTGTGCCAGCGGGGCCAGGATCTCCAGCGTCTCCTTCGCCTTCTGCTCCTGCTTGGGCCGGGGCAGGAAGGTCAGCGTACGCATGTTGTGCAGCCGGTCGGCCAGCTTGATGACCAGTACCCGCGGGTCCTTGGCCATCGCGACCACCATCTTGCGGATGGTCTCCGCCTTGGCCGCGTCGCCCAGCTTCACCTTGTCCAGCTTGGTCACGCCGTCGACCAGCAGGGCGACCTCGCCGCCGAAGTCGACGCGGATCTCCTCCAGCGTGTAGTCCGTGTCCTCGATCGTGTCGTGCAGCAGGGCCGCGACCAGGGTGGTGGTGTCCATGCCCAGGTCGGCGAGCACGTTGGCCACCGCGAGCGGGTGCGTGATGTACGGGTCGCCGGACTTGCGGTACTGGCCGGAGTGCCAGCGCGCGGCCGACTCGTACGCCCGCTGCAGCAGCCGGATGTCGGCCTTGGGGTGGGTGGCCCGGTGCGTGGCGATCAGCGGCTCCAGCACCTCGCTGACCACCTGGCTCTGCCAGGGCGCGTTGAACCGGGCCAGCCGGGCCCGGACCCGCCGGCCGGTGGGCGCGCCGGCGGCGAAGCCACCAAGCGTGGAGGAGGCGCCCAGCGCCGTGTCCTCGGCGGCCGCGTCGTCCCCGCCTGCCGCGGCGAGAGCGCGGAACGGCAGGACCACCGCGCCGTTGCCGTGGGGTCCGGCGTGGCGCTCGTGCCCGCGGGGCTCGTGCTCCGAGCCCCCCTCGTCGTGGTCCAGGACGTCGTGGTCCAGGGCTCGCAAGGCGGTGTCGCCGTCCACGGAGTCCCCGTCCCCGCTCAGGTCCGGCTCAACCGCCGCCGAAGCCGCGACGGTGGCCGCCGCGGCACTGTCCGGGGCGGGGGCGGCGGACTGCGGGGCCAGGTCGCCGTCCGGGTCGGTGCCACCGACCGGAGTCACGGCGCCCGGCACCGGCGGTGCGACGTCGCTGGACACCCTGTCGCTCCTCACCTCGCCTACCTGGGAAGGCAATCGTACCCGGCCGTGCCCGCCAGGGAACCAGGCCGACGCCCGGCTACCGTCCGTTATGCCGACCGCGTAGCCAGCGCCGTGACCAGGGAAAATCCGGACTCAGATCACCAGCAGGGCATGAACCGGGCGTCCCGGGAGCCGCTTCCGCCCCCCGAGGAACGCCAGCTCGATCAGCACGCTGAAACCCGCGACCGTACCGCCGGCCCGCTCGACCAGACCGAGCGTGGCCTCAGCGGTACCGCCGGTGGCGAGCACGTCGTCCACCACGAGTACCCGCTGCCCCGGCTCGAACGCGTCCTGGTGCACCTCCAGCACGGCCTCCCCGTACTCCAGCCCGTACGCGGCGGCGTACGCCGGGCGGGGCAGCTTGCCGGCCTTGCGTACCGGTACCACCCCCACCCCGGTCGCGTACGCCACCGCGGCGGCGAGCATGAAGCCCCGCGCCTCGATCCCGGCGACCACGTCGAACCCGCCCTCGTGGTGGTACCCGACGATCGCGTCGACCGCGCCGCGGAACGCCGTACCGTCGCCGAACAGCGGGGTCAGGTCCTTGAAGACGATCCCCGGCTGCGGGAAGTCGGGCACGTCGAGCACCTTGGCCGCGATCAGCCCGGCCGTCTCCGGCCCGCTGTCGCCCGCCGGGCCCGCGGACTCCGTGTCCACCGGCGCCGCCTCAGTGTCGCCGCTTGCCGCCGCTGGGGCGGCTGGTCCGCGCGGCGCTGCTGGTGCGCT
>DATEJJ010000061.1:0-4871 GCA_035278125.1 Rugosimonospora sp. | reverse complement strand
TGCCACCCGGACCTGTGCAGCCCGGACCCTTCCCGCCCGGACCCTTCCCGCCCGGACCTGTGCCGGCTGGACTCGGGCAGCCCGGTCCGATGCAGCCGCCCGGCTATCCGGTGTCCGGGCCGCCGGGCTACCCGGTCTCCGGTCCCGGCTACCCGGTCTCGGGCGGTGGTTTCCCGGTCTCCGGTGCCTACCCGCCCGGACCGTACTTGCCTGGGCCCTACCCGCCCGGCGTGGCCGTACCGCCGCCGGCCCGGTCCAGCGGCGGCAGGCGGGCGCTGATCGTGGGTGTGATCGTGCTCGCGGTACTGGCCGCGTGCGGCGCGGGGGTGTTCGCGCTGAACACGTTCGGCGGCAAGCCCAAGCACACCAGCTCCACCGTGACCGGCGGTACCCCGGGCACCTCGCCCAGCCCGAGCGCCACACCGGTCACCGCGACCGCGTACCAGCAGGCCCTGACCGCGCTGGACACCGCGGTCGCGCCGGGCTTCCAGCAGCTGCTCGCGGCGCGTACGCCCTCCGCCGTGGCCGACGCGGTGGGCAGCATCGGCACCACCCTGACCGCGCAGGTCCAGGTGCTGGGCGGGCTCATGCCGCCGGACGCCGTCAGTTCCGCGCACACCACATTCGTGACCGCGCTGTCCTCGCTCGCCGGTGATGTGCAGAGCGCCGCCGCGGCGGCGGGCAGCCGGCAGCTGTGCGGCGGCTCCTCGGCGCTGGCCACGATCAGCGAGTCGCCCGGCGCCGACCAGGCGCGGACCGCGGCGGCGGCGCTGGCCACCGCGGACGCGGCCAACCCGTACAAGGTGGGCGCCTGGCTGCCGGCCAGCACGGCGCAGCAGAGCCGCCGGCTGGGCAACGGCAACTACGTCAAGGCGCCGGGCAAGCGGGGCCTGGGCCGGCTGAAGATAACCAACAGCGGCAGCGTGGACGCCGCGATCAGCATCGCGCCCGCGTCGGGCGGCAACTCGGTGCTGACCGTGTACGTGCGCGCGAAGGGTACGTTCACCGCCACGCACATCGTGGACGGCACGTACAACATCTTCGTGACGACGGGCTCCGACTGGGACACCGGCGCGAAGGCGTTCACCCGCGACTGCGACTTCTCGAAGTTCGACACGCCGGCCACGTACCGGACCACGTCGAGCACGTACACCCAGTACAGCATCACGTTGACCCCGGTGTCCGGCGGCAACGCGACCACCAGCGGCGTAGACCCCAACCAGTTCCCCAGCTAGCTCGCGCCGGCTGCGCCCGGCGGCACGAGACCGGGGGCGGCCAGTAGGGTGGGAGTTGTGGTGGGCTACCGCGCGGGGTTCGCGTGCTTTGTCGGCCGGCCCAATGCCGGCAAGTCGACGCTGATCAACGCGCTGGTGGGGCAGAAGATCGCGATCACGTCCAGCCGGCCGCAGACCACCCGGCACGTGGTACGCGGCGTGCTGCACCGGCCGGACGCGCAGCTCGTCCTGGTCGACACGCCCGGCCTGCACCGGCCCCGCACGCTGCTCGGCGAGCGCCTCAACGACCTGGTCCGCGAGGTGTGGAGCGAGGTCGACGTGGTCGGCATGTGCCTGCCCGCGGACGAGGAGATCGGGCGCGGCGACCGGTTCATCGCCGAGGCGGTCGGCTCGCTCAAGGCGCCGGTGGTGGCCGTGGTCACCAAGACCGACCTGGTATCCCGGGCCACCCTCGCCCAGCGCCTCGTGGCAACCGCCGAGCTGGCCGAATTCGCCGACGTGGTACCGGTCAGCGCGGTCGCCGGTACGCAGCTGGACGACCTGGTCGAGGTGCTGTCCCGGCACCTGCCCGAATCCCCGCAGCTGTACCCGGACGGGATGATCACCGACGAGCCGGAGCAGGTGCTGATCGCCGAGCTGATCCGCGAGGCGGCGCTGGAGGGGGTACGCGACGAGCTGCCGCACTCGATCGCGGTGCTGGTCGAGGAGATCATGCCGGCCGAGGACGGACGCCTGGTCCGGATCTACGCCGACGTGTACGTGGAGCGGACGAGCCAGAAGGCGATCGTCATCGGCGCCGGCGGTACCCGGCTGAAGCAGGTCGGTACCCGGGCCCGGCAGGAGATCGAGGAGCTGCTCGGCAGCCGCGTGTACCTGGACCTGCACGTGCGGGTCGCCAAGGACTGGCAGCGCGATCCGAAGCAGCTGCGCAAGCTGGGCTTCTAGATGAGTGGCGGGTTCCGGAGCAAGCTGTACCGCGACGAGGCGCTGGTGCTCCGGGTACAGAAGCTGGGCGAGGCGGATCGGATCATCACGCTGTTCACCCGGCGGCGCGGGCGGGTACGCGCGGTGGCCAAGGGGGTACGCCGCACCTCGTCCCGGTACGGCGCCCGGCTGGAGCCGTTCGGGCACGTGGACGTGCAGTTCGTCGAGGGCCGTACGCTGCACGCGATCACCCAGGTCGAGGGGATCGACCTGTACGGCAAGCGGTTCCTGGACGACTATCCCCGGTACACCTCGGCCTCGGCGATCGCGGAGACCGCGGAGCGGCTGACGCCGGTCGAGGAGGAGCCGGCGCTGCGGCTGTACCTGCTCACCCTGGGAGCGCTGCGCGCGCTGGCCGGTGCGGAGCACACCGCGAGCCTGGTACTCGACTCGTACCTGCTGCGCGCGATGGGGCTCGCCGGCTGGGCACCGGCGCTGACCGAGTGCGCGGTGTGCGGCACGCCGGGGCGGCAGCGGGCGTTCTCCGTACCCGCCGGTGGTTGTGTCTGCCCGGACTGCCGGCCCGCCGGCGCGGCCCGGCCGGCGCCCGCCACCCTGGACCTGATGGCGGCGCTGGCCAGCGGCGACTGGCGGGTGGCCGACGCGGCCGAGTCAGGCCCCTGCCGGGAGTCGTCCGGCCTGGTCGCGGCGCACCTGCAGTGGCACCTGGAGCGCGGGCTACGCTCGCTCCCGTTGGTTGATCGATCCTCCGGAGGGCCTGCGTGAGGAAGTACGTGCCGCCGTCGGTGCACCCGACCGGGGCCAGGCCGCCGGCGCTGCCGGCCGACGCGGTGCCGAAGCACGTCGCGATCATCATGGACGGCAACGGGCGCTGGGCGAAGCAGCGCGGGCTGCCCCGCACCGAGGGGCACCGGATGGGCGAGGCCGCCCTGTTCGACGTGATCGAGGGCGCGATCGAACTGGGCGTGAAGTACCTGTCCGCGTACGCCTTCTCCACCGAGAACTGGCGCCGCTCGCCCGACGAGGTGCGCTGGCTGATGGGCTTCAACCGGGACGTCATCCACCGGCGCCGCGACCAGTTCGTGGAGATGGGGGTACGGGTGCGGTGGGCCGGGCGGCGGCCCCGGCTGTGGCGCAGCGTGATCCAGGAGCTGGAGATCGCCGAGCAGATGAGCCGGCACAACGACCTCATCACGCTGCAGTTCTGCGTGAACTACGGTGGCCGGGCCGAACTCGCCGACGCGTTCGCGGCGATGGCGGCGGACGTGGCCGCCGGCCGGTTGAAACCCGACAAGATCAGTGAACGTACGGTGCACCGGTACCTGTACTGCCCGGACGTGCCCGACGTGGACCTGGTGCTGCGCTCCTCGGGCGAGCAGCGGCTGTCCAACTACCTGATCTGGCAGGCGGCGTACGCCGAGTTCGTCTCGCTGGACACGCTCTGGCCCGACTTCGACCGGCGCCACCTGTGGTACGGCTGCGAGATCTTCGCGCAGCGGGACCGCCGGTACGGTGGGGCCATCCCGAACCCGGTCAACCCAGATCTGGCGGGTGCCACCGGCCGCTGACCGTCCTCAGTGGACCTGCGCGACGGCCGGGATCAGGGTGCTCAACTGCTGTGCTGCCTGCTGCGCGGTGATCCCGCCGGTGAGCACGCCGAGCAGCGCGTCGTACCCGGACCACACGCACAGCGCGAACCTGATGCCGGTACCGCTCACGTCGGCGCAGCGGGCGACCCCGTTCAGCGGGGCCGGGGTCACGTCGATCGTGTTGCCCACATTGCCGCCCATGGACCGGACAGCCGCCGTCATGAAGCCGCTCATCTCGGCGGAGCGGTTCGACCGGGCCATCATGCTCCCGGTTCCGCCCCAGACCACGGTGGTACGCCCGGTCACGGTGGTGTCCTGGTAGATGACCGCGTACGGGTTCTCCAGGCCGATGTTGGACATGGTCGAGCGCATGTCGTTGGCGCGGGTCTGGTCGGTGGCGAGCCGCAGCGAGCCGATCTGGTCCGGAGTGGACAGTGTCACGCCGCCGGTGGTCGACCCGGTACCGGTGCCGGACTTGGCGGTGTTGGTGCCGGCGCGGGCGCCGATCAGGATGGCGCCGACGACGAGGATCGCGGCGAGGGCGGCGGCACTGACGATGAGCACGGTCCGGCCGGTGTGCTTCTGCGGCGGCATGTGATCGGGTCCGCCGGGATATGGCGGGAGATAGCCCGGTGCTCCAGGGTACTGGCCTGGCTGCCATGGTCCTGGTTGCTGCCATGGTCCTGGTTGCTGCCACAGACCTGGCTGCTGGTCCTGGCCCGGCTGCTGCCATTGGCTCGGCTGTTGCCAGTAGCTCTGCTGTTGTCCCGGATCGAGCTGCTGGGGACCGGGCTGCTGCCAGTCGGCGGGCTGCTGCCACGGGCCGGGCGCTGGCTGGCCATATGGGGTTGGCTGGCCATATGGGGTTGGCTGGGCGTCCGGGGCTGGTTGGCCGCCGGGGACGGGCTGGCCGCCCGGGAACGGTGACGACGGATAACCCTCGGGACCTGCCATGGCTTCCTCCCCGCCTGGTGCCGCACCCGCACCCTAGCGCCCCGCGTCCACCCACGTTGCCCCAACGGCTGCGGCCCGGAGCGCCGGCCGCTCAGCGCGCCAGCGGCGCGAGCAGGGCGGCCGCCGCGACCACGCAGGCGCCGGCGAT
>DATEJJ010000060.1:0-5431 GCA_035278125.1 Rugosimonospora sp. | reverse complement strand
CTCGTCGCGGCCGAAGGCGACCACGACGAAGTCGTCGCCGGCCGCCGGGTCGGCCAGCCGCACCACCTGCCCGGTCTGCCCGGCGATCTGCCCGGCGCTGCTGGTGAACACCACCTTGGGCCGGCGTCCGGCGGACAGGTGGGCGCGGATCGACTCAACGTCCTGCGTGGACAGTCCTTGCCGGCCGGCGGCGCGCGCGGCAGCCATGATGTCATCCCCTTCCGAACATGCGTTCCACCGCTGTTCCTACCAGTACCCGCCGACAAATCCTCGCGACACCCCGCCGCTGTTGTCCACTGGCGCACGGACGTTACCCGTCGCGCCGGCAGCGGCAGGCTGTCCACCCCTGCCGCGCTTCCGGCTAGTTTGTCAGCATGAAGGTCAACCGATCCATCCCGGCGCCCACCGTCGTCCCGATCCTGACCTACCCCGACGTACAGGAGGCGGTCGACTGGCTGTCGGCGGCGTACGGGTTCGCCGAGCGGGTACGCATCGGCGACAACCACCGCGCCCAGCTACAGGTGGGCGACGGCGCGGTCATCGTCGCCGACGTGCGCGCGGGCCGCGTCCCGCCCCGTGCCGGCGAGGCCACCCACGCGGTGCTGGTACGCGTGGACGACGCGCGGGCCCACTGCGAACGGGCCCGGCAGCACGGCGCCCGCATCCTGATGGAGCCGAAGGACTTCGAGTACGGTGAGCGCCAGTACCAGGCCGAGGATCCCGCCGGTCACCAGTGGACGTTCTCCGAGACCCTCGCCGACGTCGACCCCGAGGAGTGGGGCGGGCAGACCATTGCCCCGGCTGAGCACTGAGCGGCTGGTCCTGCGCCGCTGGCGGGACAGCGACCGCCGGCCGTTCGCCGCGCTGAACGCCGATCCCGAGGTCATGGCGCACTTCCCCGCGATGATGACGCGCGCGGACAGCGACGCGATGGTCGACCGGATCGAGGCGCACTTCGACCAGGCCGGCTTCGGCCTGTGGGCGCTGGAGATCGCGGCAACCGGGGAGTTCATCGGCTTCACCGGGTTGTCGACGCCGCGGTTCGCGGCGCATTTCCTGCCGGCCACGGAGATCGGCTGGCGGCTGGCCCGCCCCGCCTGGGGCCACGGCTACGCCTGCGAGGCCGCCCGGCGCGCCCTCGCCTTCGGCTTCCAGGAGGGCGGGCTGGGCCAGATCGTCTCGTTCACGTCCGTCGGCAACGCCCGGTCGCGGGCGGTCATGGCACGCATCGGCATGGCGCACGATCCGCGGGACGACTTCGACCATCCATCGGTACCCGACGGGGACCGGCTGCGCCGCCACGTGCTGTACCGCCTCACCGCCGAGCGGTGGCGCACGGAACGGGATGCACCGCCCGCAGGCGCGTGAGACTCCGTACGGGCTGCCGCCAGAACTGAGATTCTCACTCCTCGCCGGAGAACCGTTCCCACGCCGACTGGCGGGTCATGCCCAGCGCCTCCCCGATGCGGGCCCACGTCGCGCCCAACGCGCGGGCCCGGCGCACCCAGCCGGCGAGGTTCTGCTCCACCTGCGCTCCCGCGGCCGCGACGCGCGGCAGGCTGGCCAGCGCGTCCTCGACGGTCTCCACGTACTCCCAGATGGCCAGCTGCGGCACCGAGGCCGGCTTGCCGTCGATCACCTGCACGCACAGCGCCACGCAGCCGTCGCAGATGTAGACCCCGGGTCCGGCCACCAGCGTCGTGACCTCGGTGTTCGGCTTCAGGCAGAACGAGCATATGGCGTCCATGACCACCACTCCTGTCGTCAGGGTACGCCTGACACCGTAAGGCATGGCCTGACAGCGGTCAAGCGATCCGCAGGTCACGGCTCGTACGCCAGCCGCTGCATGGCATGATTCCGCAGGTGACCAGACCGATCAGGAATCAAGAAGCGCCGGTCACCGGGCCGCGGCTAGCGTGGCCGTCGTACTCGAACCGCACGGCCCAGGACCTACCGGGTCGACGGTGACCCACGACTTCAGGAGCGATCCATGACCGGCTCTCCCACCGAGGGAATCAAGACCGTCCTGCACCCCGTGACCGACCTGACGGCGGCCAAGGCGGTGTACACCGCCCTGCTCGGCGTGGCGCCGAGCGCGGACGCGCCCTACTACGTCGGCTTCGACGCCGCCGACCAGCACATCGGGCTGGTACCGGGCGGGGGACCGCAGGGCATGACCACACCGGTGGCGTACTGGCACGTGCCGGACATCGAGGCGAAGCTGGCCGAGGTGATCGCCGCCGGCGCGAAGCTGAAGGACGCCGCGCGCGACGTCGGCGGCGGCCGCCTGGTGGCCACCGTCACCGACCCCGACGGCAACGTGCTCGGGCTGCTTCAGGACCGATGAGCGCCGACCCCCGCTCCCGCGTACAGCGCCGCCGCGACACCGAGCACCGGCTCACCCACGACATCGACCTCTGGATGGCCAGCGCCTCGACGGACGGCACGCCGTACCTGGTGCCGCTGTCCTTCGACTGGGACGGCGAGGCGCTGCTGGTGGCCACGCCGGCGGACAGCCCGACCGGCCGGAACCTGGCCACCACCCGCACCGCGCGGCTGGGGCTGGGCCACACCCGGGACGTGTCCATGATCGAAGGTGCGGTCGAGGTCCTCGCCATCGACGCGTTGCCGCCGGAGCGGGGCGACCGCTTCGCCGCCCAGACCGGGTTCGACCCGCGTGCGCTGGCCACGCCGTACCGCTGGTTCCGCATCACCCCGCACCGCATCCAGGCGTGGCGCGAGGTGAACGAACTGCCCGACCGGGAGCTGATGCGCGACGGCCGCTGGCTGGCCTGACGCCCCGCCCCGAACAGAGGGAGACACGATGAGCAGGGCCAAGCCGCACATCGCCGACAGCCACGACCTGATCCGGGTACACGGCGCGTGCGGGAACAACCTCAAGGACGTCAACGTCGAACTCCCGAAGCGCCGGCTGACGGTGTTCACCGGTGTCTCCGGCTCGGGCAAGAGTTCGCTGGTGTTCGGCACGATCGCGGCGGAGTCGCAGCGGCTGATCAACGAGACCTACAGCGCGTTCCTGCAGGGCTTCATGCCGACGCTGGCGCGCCCCGAGGTCGACGTCCTCGAAGGGCTGACCACCGCGATCATCGTCGACCAGCAGCGCATGGGCGCCGACCCCCGCTCCACCGTCGGTACCGCCACCGACGCCAACGCGATGCTGCGCATCCTGTTCAGCCGGCTCGGGCAGCCCTACATCGGCTCGCCGCAGGCGTTCTCCTTCAACATCGCCTCCATCAGCGGCGCGGGTGCGGTCACGCTGGAGCGCGGCGGGCAGACGGTGAAGGAACGCCGCAGCTTCAGCATCACCGGCGGCATGTGCCCGCGCTGCGAGGGCCGCGGCTCGGTCACCGACATCGACCTCACCCAGCTGTACGACGCCAGCAAGTCGCTGGGGGAAGGCGCGCTGACCATCCCCGGCTACACCCCGGGCGGCTGGAACTACCGGCTCTACAGCGAGTCCGGCTTCGTCGACCCGGACAAGCCGATCCGCCGGTACACCAAGAAGGAGCTGCAGGACTTCCTTCACCGCGAACCGGTCCGGATGAAAATCGCGGGCATCAACATGACCTACGAGGGCCTGATCCCGCGGGTACAGAAGTCGATGCTCGCCAAGGACAAGGAGGCGATGCAGCCGCACATCCGGGCGTTCGTGGACCGGGCCGTCACCTTCACCACCTGCCCCGAGTGCGCCGGCACGCGGCTGAGCGCGGGCGCCCGGTCGTCGAAGATCAAGGGAATCAACATCGCCGACGCCTGCGCGATGCAGATCAGCGACCTGGCCGGCTGGGTACGCGGCCTCAACGAGCCGACCGTGGCGCCGCTGCTCGCCGCGCTGCAGCACACCATCGATTCGTTCGCCGAGATCGGGCTGGGCTACCTCTCGCTCGACCGGCCCTCGGCCACGCTGTCCGGCGGCGAGGCGCAGCGCGTCAAGATGATCCGCCACCTCGGCTCCTCGCTCACCGACGTCACCTACGTCTTCGACGAGCCCACCACCGGCCTGCACCCCCACGACATCCAGCGGATGAACGACCTGCTGCTGCGGCTGCGGGACAAGGGCAACACGGTACTCGTCGTGGAGCACGAACCGGAGACGATCGCGATCGCCGACCACGTCGTCGACCTCGGCCCCGGCGCCGGTACCGCCGGCGGCACCGTCTGCTTCGAAGGCACCGTCAAGGGGCTGCGGACCAGCGGCACCATCACCGGCCGCCACCTCGAAGACCGGGCCACCCTCAAGCAGACGGTACGCAAGCCCACCGGCGCCCTGGAGATCCGCGGCGCGAACGCACACAACCTGCGCGACGTCGACGTCGACATCCCGCTCGGGGTACTCGTCGTCGTCACCGGCGTCGCCGGCTCCGGCAAGAGCTCACTCGTCCACGGCTCGATCCCGGCCGGCGCGGGCGTGGTGTCGATCGACCAGAGCGTGATCCGCGGCTCGCGACGGAGCAACCCGGCCACATACACCGGACTGCTGGAGCCGATCCGCAAGGCGTTCGCGCAGGCCAACGGCGTGAAACCGGCTCTTTTCAGCGCCAACTCCGAAGGCGCCTGCCCCAACTGCAACGGCGCCGGCGTCACCTACACCGACCTGGGGATGATGGCCGGCGTCGCCACCACCTGCGAGGAGTGCGAAGGGAAGCGGTTCGACGCGTCGGTGCTGGAGTACCACCTCGGCGGCCGCGACATCAGCGAGGTACTCGCGATGTCCGTGACCGAGGCCGAAGAGTTCTTCGGCGCCGGCGAGGCACGCACGCCGGCCGCCCACGCCATCCTCGAACGGCTCGCCGACGTCGGCCTCGGGTACCTCACCATCGGCCAGCCGCTCACCACCCTGTCCGGCGGCGAACGGCAGCGGCTCAAGCTGGCCACCCACATGTCGGAGAAGGGCGGCACCTACGTCCTCGACGAGCCGACCACCGGCCTGCACCTCGCCGACGTGGCGCAGCTGCTCGGCCTGCTCGACCGGCTCGTCGACTCCGGCAAGTCGGTCATCGTCATCGAACACCACCAGGCGGTCATGGCACGCGCCGACTGGATCATCGACCTCGGCCCCGGCGCCGGGCACGACGGCGGCCGGATCGTCTTCGAGGGCGTACCCGCCGACCTCGTCGCGGCCCGCTCTACCCTCACCGGCGAGCACCTCGCGGCCTACGTCAACGGCTGAGCGCCCCGGCAGCCCAGGGACGCAGGTCAACCGGAGACTCGATAATGCACATTATGTCAACCTGGCTGCCCGGATCTGGTTGAGCCACTCGATGCCGAGCCGGATCCGGCAAGCCGTTGAGCAAGGTCGATCTCGAACTGTGCGACCTGGTGCGCCACAGGTGCCACCCGGGCCAGGACGTCACAAGGCAGCAGGCGCAGGGTGAGCTTGTTCGAGTCATGAAGAACGACCGCGTCGTCG
>DATEJJ010000059.1:0-8695 GCA_035278125.1 Rugosimonospora sp. | reverse complement strand
TGGTGGCCATGCCTTGTCCTCGTCGTACTTGGTGGCGGTCTTGAGGCAGCCGTGGAGAATGCCGACGAGGCGGTTACCGAGCTGGCGCAGCGCGGCGCGGTGGCCGATGCCGCGGGCGCGGAGCTGGTCGTAGTAGGCGCGGGCGCCGGGCGAGACGCGTAGCGCGGCGAAGGCTTGCAGGCCGAGGGCGTCGACGAGGCGGTCGTTGTGGACGTGGCGGGCCAACACGACCGTCTTCTTGCCGGACTGGCGGGTGATCGGGCTGGTTCCGGCGTAGTTACGGCGGGCCTTCGCGGTGGCGTAGCGGTTCTTGTCGTCACCGAACTCGGCTAGCACCCGGGCGCCGAGCACGACACCGAGGCCGGGCTGGCTGAGGTAGACCTCAGCGTCCGGGTGCTGGCCAAAATGCGCCTCGACCTGCTCTTCCATCAGGTCGATCTGGGCGTTGAGGACGGTCAGGATCGCGACCTGGGCGCGGACGGCGGCGGCGTAGGCCGAGGCCACGACCGGTGGCTGGCCCAACTGCTCGGTGCGCAGCGCGGCCGCGATGGCCTGCGCCTTCGCGGCCCGGTTGCGGCGGCGCGCCCGCTTGAGCGCCGCCTCGATCGTGTCGGCGCCCAGCGCCGCGGCCGAGACCGGATCGGGGGCGGCAGCGAGCAGTTCCAGGGTGTCGGTCGCGGTCAGATCCGCGAAGGCGACCAGCGCGGCCGGGAAGAACTCGCGCAGCGCGTGGCGCAGCCGCAGCAGATGGCGGGTCCGTTCCCAGATCAGCGTCTTGTGTGCCCGGGTCAGGACCTTGACCGCCTCCGCCTGCGTACTGTCGCCGGCGACCGGGCGCAGCTGGTGCCGGTCAGTGCGGACCATGTCCGCCAGCACGTGCGCGTCCTTGGTGTCGCTCTTGGCGCCGGAGACCCCGTGCCGCTCTCGGTAGCGGGCGACCTGCAGCGGGTTGACCGCGTAGACCTGGTAGCCGGCCGCGATCAGCGCCTGCACCCAGGGGCCGCGTTCGGTCTCGATCCCGACCACTACCTCCGCTTCGTCATTGTTCTCGCCGAGCTGCTCGCCGATCATCGCGTGCAGCCGGGTGATGCCGGCCACGCCTTCGGGCAGCTTCACCCGACCCAGCACCCGACCGGACTCGTCTTGCAGCTCGACGTCGTGGTGCTCTTCGGCCCAGTCGTCCCCGACGAACAGCACCCTCTCACTCCATTCCATCGTGGACATTGTGGCCCAGGGCAGCCCACGGGAGAGCTATCGGCGACCTAATAACCAAGTGCTCACGCCAGGATCAGCGGGCACGACATCCCATCAGCGATCTCGTCTCCCGACCACCGGCAGCGGCACGATCTGACACAAGGACTGCAAGCGTCCTGGCGGCGAGAGTGCTCATCTGCCGGCGGCTACCGGACCCGAGTATGACCTTCGTCGTACCCGGTAGCTCTTATTAGGTGGTGGAGAGGTAGCGGAGGACGGCCAGGACACGGCGGTGGTCGGTATCGGCGGGGGCCAGGTCCAGCTTGGTGAAGATGCTGTTCACGTGCTTCGCGACCGCGCTCTCGCTGACCACCAGGGCGGCGGCGATACCGGCGTTGGAGCGGCCCTCCGCCATCAGCGTGAGTACTTCCCGTTCGCGGGGCGTCAGCCGCTCCAGCGGATCCGCGCGGCGGCGTACCAGGAGCTGCGACACCACCTCCGGGTCCAGGACCGTACCGCCGCCCGCCACCTGCCGCGCCGCCGCAACGAACTCGTCCACGTCCGCCACCCGGTCCTTGAGCAGGTACCCGATCCGGCTGGTACGCCCGGCGAGCAGCTTGGCCGCGTACCGCTCCTCGACGTACTGGGACAGCACCAGTACCGCCACGCCGGGCCAGCGGGCGCTCACCTCCAGCGCGGCGCGCAGGCCCTCGTCGGTGAAGCTGGGCGGCATCCGTACGTCCGCGACGAGCAGGTCGGGCTGGTACCGCTCGACGGCGGTGAGCAGCGCGGCGGCGTCGCCGACGGCATCGACCACGTCCACCTCGCGGGAGGCGAACAGGCGGCAGAGGCCGTCGCGCAGCAGGATCGAGTCCTCGGCGATCACGACGCGCACGGCAGTGCCACCAGGATCGAGGTCGGGCCGCCAGCGGGACTGTCCACACGCAACACCCCGTCGACCGACTCGACGCGCTGGCGCAGGCCGCGCAGGCCGGTACCGCGCCGCTCGTCGGCGCCGCCCTGGCCGTCGTCGGTGATGGTGACGAGCAGTTCGCCCGGACGGTGGCGGACGAACACGTCGGCGCGGGTGGCGGCCGCGTGTCTGGCCACATTGGACAGTGCTTCGGACACGACGAAGTAGGCGACCGCCTCGACCGCGGCCGGTGGGCGGTGGGACAGCTCGACGGCCAGGCGTACCGGCACCGGCGATCGGGCCGCGACACCGGACAGGGCGGCGTCCAGGCCCAGTTCGTCGAGGATCGCGGGGTGCAGCCCGCGGATGAAGCCGCGCAGTTCGGCCAGCGCCTGCTTGGCCTCCTCGTGCGCGTCGGCGACCGCCTGGCGGATCTCGGGGGGACCGTCGCGCAGGGCGGCCCGGGTCATGCCCAGGTTCATGGCCAGCGAGACCAGCCGCTGCTGCGTACCGTCGTGCAGGTTGCGCTCGATCCGGCGGCGTTCGGCGTCGGCGGCGTCGACCACACCGGCGCGGCTGGCGGACAGGGTCTCCACCCGCCACGCCAGCGCCTCCGCGCCGGAGGGTTGCAGCAGCGCCTGGGCCAGGGCGAGGTCGAGCCGGGCGGCGCCGCGCGCCAGCCACGCGGCGCCCAGCACCAGTGCGGGTACCGCGACCAGTGCCGGGGACTTGAGCGCGAATCCGGCCTGGTGCATGACGAACGGGAACGCGACCAGGACGGTGGCGAGCACCGCGCAGCTGGCCAGGGCGGCGGTCGCGGCCGCGGTGAACGCGCCGCCCACGGCGTGGTACACCACCTGCCGCCAGGTACGCCGCGACACGGCGGCCCGGGCCAGCGCCCGTACCCGGCGGGGGTCGCCCGGCTGCGGCGGGTACGGGAGGAGGGCCACGCCGAGTACCGCGCGGAACCGGCCCCGCTGCCACGCGGTGAACCGGGGCGTGAGCGCGAACAGCACCAGCAGCCCGAGCCCGAACACGAGCAGCCCCGCGCTCAGGTGGAACAGCTTGCCCTGCTGGCCGAAGAGCTTGCGGCTGGCCTTGGTGGCCGCACCGGCGAGGCCGACGGCCAGGTACAGCGGCACCGCCCAGAGCAGCCCGCCGGTGACCAGGTGGGCCAGCGCGAACCAGGTGCGCCGGGACCACAGCACGGCGGGTACCGCCCGCCACGCGACGCCGACCCGGTCCACCACGACGCCACCCTAGCCAGCACCGGCCGGGACCGCGATGTACCCAGCACCAGGGCGCGACCTGTACCTGGCTATACCCCGGAACGGAATCCCGCGCTACCGACAGGGCCGCCCGAACCCGACACCCTGGTCACATGGGGATGCGGGGACTGCTACGGCACTGTATCGAGGTACCTCTGGGCCTGGTCGCGCTGGTCGGGCTCGCGTTCGCCTGGTGGGTACGGGCGCGCCGCAGCGAGCGGGTCAGCCCGTCGGCCTGACGACCTTGCCGCGGTCATCCTCGACCAGATCGTCACCACAGTGCCAGCGACCGGGTGAAGATGCCGGCCAAGTCCTCGCCGGTGACCGGTCGGGGCGCGGTGGCCAGCAGCCGCTGCTGCTTGAGCGCGCCCTCGACCAGGTCCCCGACGTCGGCCTCGGCGTAGCCGACCGCGCCGATCCCGTTGGGGATACCGATGTCGCGCATCAGCGCGGTGAGCGCGGCCGGCAGGATCTCGGCCGGGTCGGCCGGCCGGTCCGCGCCCGGGGCGAGCAGTTCCGCGGCGCGCACGTGCCGTTCGGGGCAGGCCGCGAAGGTGAAGCGGAACGCCTCGGGCGCCGTCAGCGCCACCGACATGCCGTGCGGCACCATGGACTCGCCGGCCGGGTAGCCGTCCGGGTGGAAGTCCCGGACCCGGCCGGCGACCGGGTACGCGTTGGCGTGCGGGATGTGTACCCCCGCATTGCCGAAGCCCATGCCGGCGAACGTGGCCGCGAGCGCCATGTCGGTGCGCGCGCCGATGTCGCCGCCCGCGCGGACGGCGGCGCGGAAGGAGGCCGCGAGCAGCGCCAGGGCCTTCTCCGACCACATGTCCGAGACGGGGTTGGCGCCGCAGTAGGGCACCCGCTGTTCGGGGCGCTTGCGCTCGGTCCGGGTGTACCAGCGGGCGGTGTAGCTCTCCAGCGCGTGGCACAGGATGTCCATGCCCGCCGACGCGGTCACCCCGGCCGGCTGGGTCAGCGTCAGCTCCGGGTCGACCACGGCCAGGGTGGGGCGCAGCCGGGCGTGGCTGATGCCGGTCTTCACCTTGAGGGCCAGCACGTCCAGCACGCAGATGGTGGTGCTCTCCGCGCCGGTACCGGTGGTGGTGGGCACCGCGACCAGCGGCTTGAGCGGGTGTTCGGGAGCCAGCCCGCGGCCGACCGGCACGTTCACGTAGTCCATCAGCTCGCCCGGGTTGGTCAGCATCAGGTTCACCGCCTTGGCGGTGTCGATACTGGACCCGCCGCCGACCGCGACGAACGCGTCCCACGGCCCGCCGGCCCGGGCGGCCTCGACCGCGGCGGCCAGGCTCGCGTCGGTGGGCTCGACGTGTACCCCGTCGAACACGCGCGCCTCGATACCGAACGCCGCCATCTGCTCCGCGATCCGCTGCGGGGTACCGGTCGCGGCCACGCCCGGATCGGTGACGACGAGCACCCGGGCGGCGCCGAGCCGGTTCAGGTCGAAGCCGATCTCGCCGGCCGCGCCCGCGCCGAACTTGAGTTGCGGGGCACCGTAGGTGAAGACCGACTCCTGGTTGGCGGGCATCTGCCTACAGTAGCGGCGCTCAGATCAGCGAGAGCACGTGCTCCAGCCCGCGCGGCCCGGTCTTGGGCGGTGGCGGCAGCAGGAACACGTACATGCCCGCGGCCACGGCGCCCGAGTCGGTGAGCGGGTTGTCGCCGACCATGAGGGTACGGGCCGGGTCGGCGTGCAACAGGTCGCACGCGGTACGGAAGACCGTGGTGGCCGGCTTGCACACGCCGTACTGGAAGGACATGACCACGGTGTCCAGGTACGGCGAGAGGCCGAGCAGGTCCATGGCCGGGCGCAGGTCGAAGCCGGTGTCGCTGACCACGCCGACGGGCAGTCCCCGGTCGCGCAGCTCGCGCAGTACCGGCAGCGTGTCCGGGAACGCCTCCCAGGACTCGGCGCTGACGGTCAGCGCGTACAGCTCGTCGGACAGCCCGGCGGCCAACCGTTCGCAGCCGGCCGAGCGGTACAGCGCGGTCCACACCTCGCGGTGCCGGTCGGTGGACAGGTCGCGCCCCTTGGCCAGTTCATCCGCGGTGCTGCTGCGGGACAGCACCCGGCGCCACACCTGGCAGACCTCCGCCGGGTCCAGCGGGGCGGCGTCCAGGCCGGCCGCGGCCTGGTGCAGCAGCGTCTCGCCGCTGCCGGACAGCCGGATCAGGGTGTCCCCCGCGTCGAAGAGGACCGCCTGGATCTCCCTTGTCACACCCGCACCCCTTCCCGGGACCTCCCCTTGCCCACCTTAGCCAGCGGTACCGGCGGACTGGCCATGGTCAGCGGACGGTACTGGGGTGCGCGGCGGCCGACCCGCAGCGGGCGGCGGTGCCAGAGCCAGAAGACGTCCCGGCCGAAGGACTCGACCAGCAGCAGCAGCGACCCGGCCAGCGCGGCGACGACCACGGGTACCGGCAGCACGTTGGCGGTGGCGGCGACCAGAACCACACCCTGCGTGGCGGCCACCACCTTGCGCCAGTACCGGTACGGCAGGGTGGCCCGCATCCAGGGCAGCAGCCACATGGCCAGCACGAAGGCGTACCGCATGCCGCCGATGGCCAGCGTCCAGGCCCCGGTGTACCGGGTGACGTAGACGCTGAGCACGAGCAGCAGGAACGCGTCCACCTCCATGTCGAAGCGGGCGCCGAGCGGGGAGCAGGTACCGGTGCGCCGGGCGACCTGCCCGTCCACGCCGTCCAGGAGCAGCGCGACGACGACCATGCCGACGAGTGCCTTGACCGGTACCGCCGCGTGGAAGGAGCCGGCGGTCAGCGCGGCGACGCCGCCGACCAGGGTGGCCCGGGTGAGCGTCACCCAGTCCGCCGGGCCGAGACCGCGGGCGCCCGACCTGTTCAGGCCGTGGCTGAGGCCGGCGCAGGTGACGATGCCGAAGGCGAGACCCACCGCCCAGCCGGCCGGACCGAGGCCCACCGTGGTGGCCAGCGCGGCAAGCAGGACAACCTGGGCAAAGAGCCCGAACAGTGGACCGGTTCGAACCGCAGGCACCGTATCCTCCAGGATCCCCTAGGGTGCGTCTCGAACCTGCATACGGCAAAGTAGGCGGTCTGGTTCCGGCTGGCGCTCACGAATTTCGGAGGACGTAATAATGCGAGAAGCTCTCGCGTTCTGGCTGAGGGCGCCGGGCGAGGGTGAGATCCGGCCGGTACCGCTGCCGGAGCCCGGTCCGGACCAGGTGCTCGTCCGCGCCCGGTTCTCCGGCGTGAGCCGGGGCACCGAGACGCTGGTCTTCCGCGGTGCGGTGCCGGCCAGCCAGCACGCCGCCATGCGGGCGCCCTTCCAGGATGGCGATTTCCCGGCGCCCGTCAAGTACGGGTACCTCAGCGTGGGCGTGGTCGAGGAGGGGCCGGCCGAGCTGCGCGGGCGTACGGTCTTCTGCCTGTACCCGCACCAGGCGGCGTACGTGGTGCCGGCCACCGCCGTGGTGCCGGTGCCCGAGGGCGTACCGGCGGCGCGGGCGGTGCTGGCCGGCACGGTGGAGACCGCGGTCAACGCGCTGTGGGACGCCGCGCCGCTGGTCGGCGACCGGGTCACCGTGGTCGGCGCGGGCATGGTGGGCTGCGGCGTGGCCGCCCTGCTGGCCCGCATCCCGGGCGCCCGGGTGCAGCTGGTGGACGCCGACCCGGACCGGGCGGTGGTGGCCGCGGCGCTCGGCGTGGAGTTCGCCCTGCCGGAGGCCGCCGCGGGCGACCGGGACCTGGTGGTACACGCGAGCGCGACCGAGGCCGGGCTGCGCCGGTGCCTGGAGCTGCTGGCCACCGACGGTACGGTCGTCGAGCTGAGCTGGTACGGGGACCGCGCGGTGAGCCTGCCGCTGGGTGAGGCGTTCCACTCCCGCCGGCTGACCATCCGGGGCAGCCAGGTGGGTACGGTCTCCCCCGCCCGCCGGGGCAGCCGTACCTTCGCCGACCGGCTGGCGCTGGCGCTGGACCTGCTGCGCGACCCGGTGTTCGACGCGCTGATCACCGGCGAGTCCCCGTTCGCCGAGCTGCCCGGCGTGCTGGCCCGTATGGTCGCGGGCGAGCTGCCCGGCCTGTGCCACCTGATTACCTACGATAGAAAGTAGTAAGGCGTGTTCAGCGTGACCGTCCGCGATCACATGATGATCGCCCACAGTTTCCGGGGCGAGGTCTTCGGCCCCGCCCAGCGGCTGCACGGCGCGACATTCGTGGTCGACGCCACCTTCCGCCGCCCCGAGCTGGACGCCGACAGCCTGGTCGTGGACATCGGGCTGGCCACCGCGGAGCTGGGCGGGGTGCTGGCCCGGCTCAACTACCGCAACCTGGACGAGGAGCCGGACTTCGCCGGCGTCAACACCTCCACCGAGGTGCTGGCCCAGGTGATCGCCGACCGGCTGGCGGAGCGGGTACACGCCGGTGCCCTGGGCGCGGGGGCGAAGGGGCTGGCCGGGATCAGCGTCACCCTGCACGAGTCGCACGTGGCCTGGGCGAGCTACGAGCGGCCGCTCTAGCCGCATGCGCCCGGGCTCCGACCGGCAGGTACACGTCGTGCTGCCGAACGACATCGACGACCCGGCGGTACCGAGCGGCGGCAACGGGTACGACCGGCGGGTGTGCCGGGGGCTGGCCGCCGTGGGTTGGGTGGTCCACGAGCACCCCGCGTACGGGGCCTGGCCGGTACCCACCGCGAGCGAGCGGGACGCGCTGGGCCGGGTGCTGGACGGCCTGCCGGACGGGGCGCTGGTACTGGCCGACGGGCTGGTCGCCTCCGCCGCCCGGGACGTGCTGGTACCCCGGGCCGCGCGGCTGCGCCTGGTGGTGCTGGTACACATGCCGCTGGGTGGGGCGGCCGAGGGCGAGGTGCTGGCCGCGGCGCGCGCGGTCGTGGCGACCAGCGACGTCACCCGGCGGCAACTGCTGGACGCGTACCGTCTCGCGCCGGATCAGGTCGATACGGCACAACCCGGAGTAGAACCGGCGCCCCTCGCCGCGGAGTCCGAGCCGGGCGGCCGGCTGCTGTGTGTGGCGGCGGTGACCCCGAACAAGGGGCACGACCTGCTGGTCGAGGCGCTCGCCAAGGTCGCCGACGCGCCGTGGACCTGCACCTGCGTGGGCTCGCTCGACCGCGACCCGGAGTTCGTCGCCCGGCTGCGCCGCCAGGTCACGACCTCCGGGCTGGGCGGCCGGGTGCTGCTCGCCGGCGCGCGTACCGGCGCCGGGCTGGACGCCGGGTACGCCGCCGCCGACCTGCTGGTGCTCGCCAGCCACGGCGAGACGTACGGGATGGTGGTCACCGAGGCGCTGGCCCGCGGGG
>DATEJJ010000058.1:0-7398 GCA_035278125.1 Rugosimonospora sp. | reverse complement strand
GCGCGAGGGCCGCGGCCGGGTCCCGCTGCACGGCGTCCAGCGCCTGCGCGGCCGCGCTGCCGGACGGCTCGTGATCGGCCACGCCATTGAGATTGTCTGATCCACGATTGTGGGTCAATCTCGGGAACGCTACGGTGTGCCCGCCCGCACCGCCCATTCCTCCGGGGGAGGCACCCGTGTCTGGGATCTCGCGCCGGCGCCTGCTGACCACCGCGGCGCTGGCCGCCGCCGGTACGCCCGCGCTGGCTCTGCTGGGCGCGCCCGCCTGGGCCGACTACGACAGCGCGTACCAGGCCGCGTTCGCCGCGACGGTGACGAACGACCCGAACGTGCGGCGGTACACCACACCGCGTCGGGAGTTCCTGTACCGCCCGCGGCAGCTGCTCGTCGGCAAGTCCGATGTGGACCGGGTGCTGCAACGGCTGCGCCAGCTCGGCTACGTGGTGTCCAGAAAGGACGGTTTCGGCGGCGTGGTGCGCCTGGTCTTCGACCGCGAGGTGGACGTACCCGGCATCGTCGCCGTGCTGCGCGACCCGAAGCAGTGGGACACCGGCGGGGTACCGGCGGTGCAGCCGCACCACGTCACGGTCGGGTACGGGAACATCATGGGCAACCCGGACGGACCGCCCACAGTGGACGCCCCGCTGCCCGACCCGGACCCGGCCCGGCTGGGCGAGGGTCTCGGGGTGGTGGTCGGCGTCTGCGACACCGGGATCTGGCACGACGCGGCCCAGGTGCACCCGCTCTGGCTGGGCGGCGCGTACACCGCCAAGTCCACCGACGAGGATCCGTTGTACCTGTACAGCGACGTGCTGGCGCTGGAGGGCGGGCACGGTACGTTCGTGGCCGGGGTGCTGCGGCAGGCGGCACCGGGGGTGAGCTTCGCCCCGCACCCGGCCCTCAACCCGTCCGGCATCGGGGACGAGGAGATGCTGGTGGGCACGCTGTCCACGGCCGCCGCCCAGGGGCCGATCGTCAACCTGTCCCTGGGCTGCTACACGCAGGACGACGTACCCCCGCTGCCGATCGCGAACACGCTGGCCGCGCTGCCCACCGGCGTGGTGGTGGTCGCCGCCGCCGGCAACGCGGGTACCAGCCGCCCGGCCTGGCCCGCCGCGTTCCCGACCGTACTCGGGGTGGCCGCGGTGACCACCGCCGGGGGCGCGACGGTACCCGCGCCGTACAGCAACTTCGGCGGCTGGGTGGACGCGTGCGCGACCGGCGAGTGGGTCAGCACGTACGTCAAGGGCGAGATGCTGCTGACCGGCGAGGCACCGCTGGTCTTCGGCGGCTTCGCCCGCTGGGCGGGTACCTCCTTCGCCACGCCCTGGGTGGCCGGCCGGCTGGCCCGGCTCATGACCGCCAAGGGGTACAGCGCCCCGGACGCGCAGGCCATCCTGCTCAGCCCCGGCCCGTGGCGTCCCGACTACGGCGTGCTCGTCAGCTGAGGAGCTGTCCACTGTGGACTGGATTTCGGTCGAGGACCTCGTCGCCGCGGCGGCGAAGGGTGACCAGGACGCGTGGTCGCGGCTGGTGCACCGGTACAGCCCGCTGATTCTGTCGGTGATCCGCGGGTACCGGCTGAGCGCGGCGGACAGCGCCGACGTGTACCAGACGGTCTGGCTGCGCCTGGTGGAGCACCTGGACCGGCTGCGCGACCCGGTGGCGCTGCCGATGTGGCTGACCACCACCGCGCGCCGCGAGTGCCTCCGGCTGGTGCAGGCGGGCCGGCGTACCCGCCCGTTCGACCCGCTGGACGAGGCGGCGCAGGCGCCCGACGTGCGCTCCACCCTGGTGGACGACGCGCCGGTCGACGCCGACCTGCTGCGGGCCGAGCGGCGGCAGGCGCTGCGCGACGCGTTCGCCCAGCTGCCCGGGCGCTGCCAGGACCTGCTCGGCATGCTGATGGCCGATCCGCCGCTGCGGTACCAGGAGATCAGCGAGCGGCTGGGTATCCCGATGGGTAGTGTTGGCCCCACCCAGGCCCGGTGCCTGCGCAAGCTGCGCGCCTGCCCGGCGATGGTGGCGTTCGTCGCGAGCCTGCGGGCCGCCGAGGGCCGGGAGGATGACCGCGATGATGTCGCCGCACTCGGATGACGAGGCGCTGCTGGCCGAGCTGGCCGAGGCACTGCGCGAGGGCGCGTCGGTACCCACGCACTACGTGGACGCCGCGCAGGCCGCGCTGTCCTGGCGGACCGTGGACGCCGAGCTGGCCATCGCCGAGCTGACCTTCGACTCAGCCTGCGACCCCGAACCGGCCGGCGCCACCCGCGGCGGCTCCGCCCGCACCCTGGCCTTCCGCGGCGGGGAGCTGAGCGTGGAGATCGAGGTGACCGACGCCGGCATCGCCGGCCAGGTCATCCCGGCCAGCGGCGGCCAGGTGGAGGTGCAGACCGCGATGGGCGCCGCCGACAGCGCCCCGATCGACGAGATCGGCTGCTTCGTGCTCGGCGCGCCGCCGGCCGGGCCGGTCCGGCTGCACGCCCGCACCGGCCGGCACCGCATCGCCACCAGCTGGGTGAGCCTCGCCGCCAGGTAGGGTGTACCGGTCAAGACGCTGAACCGACGTGGCCGCCCCGGCCGCCTGGCGGAGGCCGCGCTGCTGCTGGGCGGTCTGGTCAGCGTGGTCGCGATCGCCGTGATGCCGCAGGCCGCCGCGGCCTCGCACCCGGCGCCCACGCCGATCTACCGGGACACCCGGTACAGCTTCGCCGAGCGCGCCGCCGACCTGGTGTCCCGGATGACCCTGCCGGAGAAGGTGGCGCAGCTGCACACCAACAGCGCGCCGGCCATCCCGCGCCTGGGCGTGCAGAAGTACACGTACTGGAACGAGGGGCAGCACGGCATCAACCGGCTGGGCGCGTACCCGCCCGGCGGGACGGACGGCGAGGCGAACCGGGTGCACGCCACCAGCTTCCCGACCAACCTCGCCGCGTCCATGACCTGGGACCCCGGACTGGTCTACCAGGAGACCACGGCCATCTCGGACGAGGCCCGCGGCTTCCTGGACCGGTCCCTGTTCGGCACCGGCCAGCACAACCTCGGCCCGGACCCGCGCGACTACGGCGAACTGACCTACTGGGCGCCGACCGTGAACCTGGACCGCGACCCGCGCTGGGGCCGTACCGACGAGGGGTTCGGCGAGGACCCGTACCTGGTGGCCACGATGGCCGGCGCGTACGTCAACGGGTACCAGGGCAACACGATGTCCGGGCAGCCGCTCGCGCCGTACCTCAAGGTGGCCGCCACCGCGAAGCACTACGCGCTGAACAACGTGGAGGACGGCCGGTACGCCAGCGACTCGGTGGCCAGCGTCGCCGACCTGGAGGACTACTACCTCGCCCAGTTCCGTTCGCTGATCGAGAACGCGCACGTGTCCGGGCTGATGACGTCGTACAACGCCATCAACGGCACGCCCGGCGCGGTGGACACGTACACCGTCAACCAGCTCGCGCGGCGCAGCTTCGGCTTCACCGGGTACATCACCTCGGACTGCGACGCGGTCGCGTCCGCCTGGATGAACCCGCCCAAGGGGCACGCCTGGGCCGCGCCCGGCTGGCGTTCGTCCACGGTGGACGGTCGGGTGGTGTGGACCCGCGACGGCAGCGGCGTCACCATCCCGGCCGCCGCCGGGGCCGAGGCGTACGCGCTGCGCGCCGGCACCGCGCTCAACTGCGGCGGGGACCAGGCCACCATGCGCAACATCCAGGCCGCGATCGGCGCCGGGCTGCTGTCCGAGGGCGTCATCGACACCGCGCTGGTACGGGTGTTCGCGGTGCGCATGGCCACCGGGGAGTTCGACCCGCCCGGGCGCAACCCGTACACCGCCATCACCAGGGCCGCCATCGAGAGCCCGGCGCACCGGCAACTGGCCCGCACCGTCGCGGACAATGCCCTGGTACTGCTGAAGAACGCCCCCGTCGCCGGCGCCGGCGCGCCCCTGCTCCCGGTCGCGGCCGGGGCGGTGCACCGGGTCGTGATCCTCGGGGACCTGGCCAACAAGCTGACCCTGGGCGGGTACTCCGGCGACCCGACGGTCCGGGTCAGCGCGGTCCGGGGCGTCATGGCCGCGGTCCCCGGCGCGTCGGTCCGCTTCGACGCCGCCGCCACCTCGACCACCGCGCAGACCCCGGCCCTGCTCAGCGACGCCACCAGGGCCGCGATCCGCGGCGCCGACCTGGTGCTGGTTTTCGTGGGTACGGACAGCGGCACCGCCGCCGAGGACAAGGACCGCGCCTCGCTGGCCCTGCCGGGCAACTACCGCTCCCTCGTCGACCAGGTGAGCGCGCTGGGCAACCCGCGCACCGCGCTGGTCATCCAGTCGCTCGGGCCGGTCACCCTGTCCGGCGTGCGGGACCGGTTCCCGGCCATCCTGTTCAGCGGGTACAACGGGCAGGCGCAGGGTAGCGCCCTGGCGGACGTGCTCTTCGGCGCGCAGGACCCCGGCGGGCACCTCACCTTCACCTGGTACCGCGACGACTCCCAGCTGCCGCCGATGCTGGACTACGGGCTGGACCCGGCGAGCACCGGCGGCCTCGGCCGCACGTACCAGTACTTCACCGGTACGCCCAGCTTCCCGTTCGGGTACGGGCTGAGCTACACCACGTTCCGCTTCGCCGGGGTACGCGCCGACCGCACCTCCGTGGACGCCGCCGGTACCGTCGCGGTGGACCTGGACGTGACCAACACCGGGGCCCGCGCGGGTACCACCGTGGCGCAGCTGTACGTGTCGCAGCCCGGCGGCGGACCCCGGTCCCGGCTGGCCGCCTTCGAGAAGACGGGCCTGCTCGCCCCCGGCCAGACCCAGCACCTGACGCTGCGGGTACGGGTCGCCGACCTGGCCCGCTGGGACACCGGCCAGGCGCGCGAGGTGGTACCGGACGGCCGGTACCGGTTCGCCGTGGGTACCGACGCCGCCACCCCGCTGTCCACTGTGGACATCACGGTCACCGGCGCGCCGGTACCCCGGGTCAGGTACGTGACCGTGGCGCCCGAGGCGGTCAGCTACCGGGCCGGCCAGAGCCTCGACCTGACCGGTCTTGACCGCTGGCTCGCCGACGACACCGCGACCAGCACCCGCTCCGCCGCGGCGCAGCGCGTGGTGGCGGCGGCCCGCGACGACGGCTCCTTCGCCGACCTGGCCACCACGCCGGTCAGCTACGCCAGCAGCGATCCCCGGGTGGCCACCGTGGACCGGTACGGCCGGGTACGCGCGCTGCGGGCCGGGGTCGCCACCATCACGGTCACCGTGGCCGGCGTCAGCGGCCAGGTGGTCATCGTGGTGACCGACGCGGTACGCCTGCTGCCGCTGCCCTGGGTGCAGCTCCCGCGCCGCCGGCGCACTGAACCCGACACGCTGTCGTGTTCATGAACCGGCCACCAACTCCTCGAACACCGTTTCTGATCGCTCTCTACCGTGTCGGGCAGCGGCCCCCGCCCCCGAGGAGGTGACGCGGATGAGCACGATCGTGGTACTGGTGATCGTGACGGCGCTGGCATTCGATTTCACCAACGGATTCCATGACACCGCGAACGCGATGGCGACCTCCATCGCCACCGGCGCGCTGCGACCCCGGGTCGCGGTGGCGCTGTCCGCGGTACTCAACATCGTGGGCGCGTTCGTGTCCACCGCCGTGGCCAAGACCATCTCCGGTGGCCTCGTCAACGACGCGAAGATCACCCCGGCGATCGTGTTCGGCGGCCTGGTCGGCGCGATCCTGTGGAATCTCGTGACCTGGCTGGCCGGGCTGCCGTCCAGCTCCTCGCACGCGCTGTTCGGCGGCCTCATCGGGGCCACCTGGATCGCGGCCGGCTCCAGCGCCGTGCACTTCGACAAGGTGATGGAGAAGATCGTCATCCCGGCGGTCGCCTCCCCGCTGATCGCCGGCCTGGTCGCCGCCATCGGCACCTTCGCCGTGTACCGGCTGACCCGCCGCGCCCGCAAGGACGTGGTGACCCGCGACTTCCGCACCGGGCAGATCGTGTCCGCGTCCATGGTGTCGCTGGCCCACGGCACCAACGACGCGCAGAAGACGATGGGGGTCATCACCCTGACCCTGATCGCCGCCGGCCAGCTGCCCAGCGGCTCCGGCCCGCCGTTCTGGGTCATCCTCACCGCGGCCCTGGCCATCGCGACCGGCACCTACCTCGGCGGGTGGCGCATCATCCAGACGGTCGGCCACAAGATCACCGAGGTGGAGCCGCAGCAGGGCTTCGCCGCCGAGTCCAGCGCCGCCACGGTCATCCTCGCCTCCTCGCACCTGGGGTACGCGCTGTCCACCACGCACGTCGCGTCCGGCTCGGTGATCGGGTCCGGGGTCGGCAAGCGGCTGGCCGAGGTGCGCTGGGGTGTGGCCGGCCGGATGGCCGTCGCCTGGGTACTCACCCTGCCGGCGGCCGCCGTGGTCGGTGCCATCGCCGGCAAGGTGGCCGACTCCGGCACCCTGGGCCTGGTCGCCATCGCGCTGCTCGCCGTCGCCGCGGCCGGCGCCATCTACCTGGCGTCCCGGCGCAACCCGGTACACGCGGGCAACGTCAACCAGGTCCCGCCCACGCCGTCCGCGCCCGTCGCCACCGCGGCCGCGGCCGCCTGAGCCGGAAGGAGAGACTCGCATGCAGATCGCGTGGCACTCGCTGGGCCAGGTGCTCGGCGTCGGGCTGCTGGTCGGGGCGGGCGCGGTCATCGTGTTCACCCTCGGCGTGCTGGGGCTGAACCGGGTCGCCGTGGCCCGGGAGGACGGGCGCGGCGACGCGCTCGGCGCCGGTATCGCCGGCGTCTGCTTCCTCGCCTGCGCCGCCATCGTGGTGTACGGCATCTACCTCGTCGTCCCGCAGTTCCACTAGCCTTCCGCACCACGCAGTCCCAGCACCCGTACCGCCTCCAGGGCGAGGTGCAGTTCGGCGACGCCGACCGGCCGGGTCAGGTACCGGCCGGTCAGCTCCTCCACCCGGCGCAGCCGGTACCGGACCGTGTTGCGGTGCAGGTGCAGCCGCTGCGCCGCGGCCGAGGTGGCGCCCTGCTCGGCGTACCAGGTGCGCAGGGTGTCCAGCAGCAGGTCGCACTCGGCCGCCGGTAACGCCAGCACCGGGCCGAGCACCGCCCGGGCCACCAGGGCGGCCGCCTCCGGCGCGCCGGCCAGCAGCACCGGTACCGGCGCCTGCCCGTACCGGACCAGTTCCCGACCCCCGGGGGTGGCCGCCGCCATCGCCAGCCGGGCCTCGCGCAGGGCGGCCGGGGTACGGTCCAGCCCGCGGTACGGCTCGCTCAGCCCGACCGGGCCGGTGGCCAGCTCGGCCAGGTGCTCGCCCAGCTTCGCCGCGCCGGTACGCCCGCCCAGCGCCACGATGCCCACGTGTGCGTCCACCTCCACCCGCCAGGTCGAGTGCAGACGTGTGCTC
>DATEJJ010000057.1:0-7305 GCA_035278125.1 Rugosimonospora sp. | reverse complement strand
CGCTGACCGCGGCCGTGGCGGCGGCGAACGCGGACGCGCTCGGGCTGTCCGACCGGATCGTGGTCGAGTGCGCCGACGCCCGGAGCGCCGATCTGTCCACTGTGGACGCCGTGTTCTGCGACCCGGCCCGGCGCCGGGGCGGTACCCGGGTGTTCGACCCGCGGGCGTACGCGCCGCCGTGGGAGTTCGTGGCGGGGCTGCCCGGGGCGGTACCGCGTACCGTGCTCAAGCTCGCGCCCGGCCTCGACCACGGGCTGGTACCGGGCGGGGCGGAGGCGGAGTGGGTGTCGGTACGGGGTGAGGTGGTGGAGGCGGCGCTGTGGTGCGGCCCGCTCGCCGAGGTACCGCGCCGGGCGACCCTGCTGCCCGAGGGGCTCACGCTGGCCGGCCCCGGGAGCGAGCGCGCCCCGGTCGGGCCGGTGCGCCGGTACCTGCTCGACCCGGACGGGGCGGTGGTACGCGCGCACCTGGTCGCCGAGTTCGCCGCCACCGTTGGCGGTACCCTCGCCGACCCGGACATCGCGTACGTGTACGCGGACACGCCCGCGAGCACCGGGTACGCGCGCTGCTTCGAGGTGCGCGAGGTGCTGCCGTTCTCGCTGAAGCGGCTGCGCGGGGTGCTGCGCGAGCGCGGGGTGGGCCGCCTGACGATAAAGAAGCGGGGCTCCGCGCTGGACCCCGACGAGCTGCGCCGGCAGCTGCGCCTGTCCGGTGCGAACGAGCTGACGGTGGTACTCACCAGGGTCGCGGGAGCCCCGACGGCCCTGCTGTGCCAGCCGGCCTGAGGTATCAGTCGTCCAGGTCGAGCCGGGTCAGGAAGCGGTGCTGCCGGCGGTGCATCCGGCGCCAGGCTTCGCAGCTCGCCGCCGCGAACGCCCCGGTACGCCAGGAGTTGCCCTCCGCCCGGAACCGCTGCGCCGTCGCGCACCGGTGCGCGCTGCGGTCGGCCCACGCCTCCGCCGCGACCGTGAGCGTGCCGAGCAGCGCGCCGACCGCCACCATGACTGCGATCCAGCGCCAACGCCGGTACCGCGCCATCGCCGGACTCCATCCTCTTACGAAACTTTGACGAAACTAAGGTAGAGCCTGTCCGCAACAGACGCGACCCCCGCTCGGTTATCGGGTGGGTACCCTTTTCGTCCGGAGCTACGCTGCGCTACGTGGCAAGCAAGGGGACTCCCGCGACGGCGCTGCTCACGAAGCAGAAGGTCACGTTCACCACCCATACGTACGAAGTCGACCCGAGGGTACGGTCCTACGGCGAGGCCGCCGCCGCGGCCCTGGAGGTCGACCCGTCCCGGCTGTTCAAGACGCTGGTGGCGAGCGTGGACGGGCGGCTCGCGGTCGGCGTCGTACCGGTCTCCGCGTCGCTGGACCTGAAGGCGCTGGCAGCGGCGGTGGGCGGGAAGAAGGCGGCGATGGCGGAGCCGGCGGCGGCGGAGCGGGCCACCGGGTACGTGACCGGCGGGATCTCGCCGTTCGGGCAGCGCTCCCGGCTACCGATCGTGCTCGACTCCTCGGCCGAGGCGTGGGACACCGTGTACGTTTCGGGCGGCCGGCGTGGCCTGCAGATCGAGGTGAGCCCGGCCGACCTGGTCCGGGTGACCGGCGCGGCGGTGGCCGCCATCGCGGGCTGAGGGACGGGGGTTCCCATCGAAAGGTACACGTGGGGCGAGGCGGTGCTCGGGGAGTTCGAGGCGACCAGCGGCGGGTGGGAGGCGCTCCGGTGGAGTCGGCAGCCAGCTGGTCAAGCGGGTCATCGGGCTGCCCGGCGACCGGATCTCCTGCCGGGACGGGCAGGTGTACCGCAACGGTGCCCCGCTCACCGAGCCGTACCTGGCGACCCGCGGCGGTACCGACTGCGCGGCCGTCACCGTGCCGGACGGCAGCGTGTACGTGCTCGGCGACGACCGGGCCGTATCGCTGGACTCGCGCCGGTTCAGACCGGTACCGGAGTCCGACGTCACCGGCCGGCTGGTCACCCGGGTCTGGCCGCCGGCGCGGCTGGGCGGGGTGTAGCCGGCTACCCGGCCGTAGCGCTCAGCGGTCGACCGGACTGAAATCCCAGACGTGCGGCGAGCGCGTGGCCAGGTGCTTGGGCGGGTCCGGGAGCGGTACGGGCGAGCTGCGCCACCGGGAGATCACCACGATCCGGTGGTCGGTGGAGGTGAACACCTCGCTGGCGACGTGCAGCGGGTTCACCTCGATCTCGGGTACCGCCAGGTCGCAGACCCAGGACAGCAGCTCGGCGAAGCCGTCGGGGTACGCGCGTACCTCCCACATGCGTGCAATCACGGCTGTCAACCTGCCACATTCACCGCAGTCAGTGGCATCGCCGAGTCGGCCGGTAGGTCCAGCCGGCTGGGTGCCACGCCGGCGGCGACCAGGTGCGCGCCGAGCGCCGCCACCATCGCGCCGTTGTCGGTGCACAGGCCCGGCCGGGGTACCCGCAGCTGGATGCCGTGCCGGGCGCACCGCTCCCGGGCCAGCGAGCGGATCCGCGAGTTGGCCGCCACGCCACCGCCGACCACGAGGGTTTCCACGCCGTACTCGCGGCAGGCGTCGACCGCCTTCGCGGTGAGCACGTCGCAGACCGCCTCCTGGAAGCTGGCCGCCACGTCCGCCACCGGTACCGGCGCCCCGGCCCGCTGCCGCGCCTCGACCCAGCGCGCCACCGCCGTCTTGAGGCCGGAGAAGGAGAAGTCGAAGCGGTGCTCCGCCTGGTCCCGGGGGCCGGTCAGGCCGCGCGGGAAGGCGATCGCCACGGGGTCGCCCTCCCGGGCCGCCCGGTCGATCGGCGGGCCGCCCGGGAACGGCAGGCCGAGCAGCCGGGCCACCTTGTCGAAGGCTTCGCCGGCCGCGTCGTCGATGGTGCCGCCCAGCGGGTGTACCCCGAGGGCGAGGTCGTCCACCAGCAGCAGGCTGGAGTGGCCGCCGGAGACCAGCAGCGCGATCGCGGGCTCGGGCAGCGGGCCGTGCTCCAGCCGGTCCACCGCCACGTGCGCGGCGAGGTGGTTCACGCCGTACACCGGCTTCTCGGCGGCCAGCGCGTACCCCTTGGCGGCGGCGACGCCGACCAGCAGTGCACCGGCGAGCCCCGGACCGGCGGTCACCGCGATAGCGTCCACATCGGACAGTTGTACGCCCGCCGTGGCCAGCGCGCGGTGCACCGTCGGTACCATCGCCTCCAGGTGTGCCCGGCTGGCCACCTCCGGTACCACGCCGCCGAAGCGGGCGTGTTCGTCCACACTGGACGCCACCGCGTCGGCGAGCAGGGTGGTACCGCGCACGATGCCGATACCCGTCTCGTCGCAGGACGTCTCGATGCCGAGTACGAGCGGCTCATCCCTCACGTCGCATCACCAACGCATCCGTGTTGCTCGGCTGGTAGTAGCCCCGCCGGACCCCGACGGGTTGGAAGCCGTACGCGTCGTACAGCCGCTGGGCGGGACCGTTGTCCACGGCCACCTCCAGCAGGATCACGGCGACGCCCCGCCGCGCCGCCTCGGCCAGCAGCGCCTCCAGCAGCCGCCGGCCGACACCGTACCGCTGCCGGTCCCGGCGTACCGCGATGTTCTGTACCCACGCCTCGTCCCCGTCCGCGGACAGGCCGGCGTACCCGATGACCTCGCCGCCGGCCTCCAGCGCGACCAGGTAGTGGTTGCCGTTGGCCAGCTCGTTCCAGAACATGGGGGCCGACCACTGCTCCGCGCCGAAGAGATCCTCCTCGATCGGCATGAGCTGCTCGATGTGCCACCACCGCATCGGCTCCAGCTTCACGTCCAATGCGGCCTCGGTCACTGCAGCACCTGCTTGCGGGAGATGGCCGCGACCGCGTCGGGGCGGCGCAGGTACAGCGGGGTCAGCGGCTCGCCGGGGGCGTGCGCGAGGATCCGGTCGGCGGCCAGGCGGGCGAGCGCCACCGCGACCGGGAACCGGGGTTCGGCGCGTACCGGCAGCCCGAGGACGTCGGCGTACCGCAGCGCGCCGTCGCCCACCGCCGCATCCGCTTCGCCCACCGGCAACCCGGCCGGCCTGCTGACTGCCGGCTCAGTCAGCCGCCGGCCGTCCGCGTACCGGGCCCAGTAGACCTCCCGGCGCCGCGCGTCGGTGACCGCCAGTACCCGCCCCGGTCCGGCGGCCGCGCCGATCCCGTCGAGCGAGCAGACCCCGTACGCCGGGATGCGCAGCGCGTCGCAGAGCGCGACGGCGGTCACCAGGCCGACCCGCAGCCCGGTGAACGGGCCGGGGCCCACGCCGGCCACCACGGCGCCCAGGTTGCGCGGCTTGGCGCCGGCCTGCGCCAGCACCGCGTCGATCCCCGGGGCGAGCAGTTCGCCGTGCGCCCGCGCGTCCACGGCCACCCGCTCGGCGACCAGTTCCACCCCGGATTCATCCACCGAGGCGAGCGCCGCCGTGATCGCGGGCGTCGCGGAGTCCAGCACCAGAACGAGCACGGGACCAGATTATCGGGACAAGCCGTCCAGGCCGGCGGCGGCCAGGCGGGCCGCCCAGTCGCCGGCGTTCGGCACCAGGTCGACCAGGCGCGTCTCGTCCTCGCGGCGCGCGATGCGTACCTGCAGGAACGCGTCCGAGAGCTGCTCGGCAACGCCCTCGCCCCACTCCACCACGGTCACCGAGTCCTCGACCGAGGCGTCCAGGTCGAGATCGTCGAGCTGCGCCGCCGGGTCGTCCACCGCGGCCAGCCGGTACGCGTCCACGTGCACCAGCGGCACCCGCCCGCCCCGGTGTACCCGGGAGATCACGAACGTGGGTGAGGTGATGTCGCCGGTCACCGCGAGGCCGGCGCCGATGCCCTGGGTCAGCGCGGTCTTCCCGGCGCCCAGCGGGCCGGTGAGCAGCACCAGGTCCCCGGCGCGCAGCACGCCGGCCAGCCGCCGGCCGAACGCCCGGGTTTCGTCCACTGTGGACAACGTGAAGGTCATGCCGTTGCCTCTTCCGCGAGTAGGCGGGCCGCGAAGTCGAGGTCCTCGCGCAGCGCGGCGAGCGGCGCCCCGTTCGGCCCGAACCGGATCGCCGCCGACGGGTGGTACGTCGCGATGACCGGCCGGCCATCCGCCCGGTGCACGGTACCGCGCGCCGCCGCGAGCGAGGTACGCCGGCCCAGGAACCAGGCCGCCGCGGTCAGGCCGAGCGCGACCACCAGGCGCGGCCGCAGCAGGTCGAGCTGCTGGCACAGGTACGGGCGGCAGCGCGCGACCTCGTCGGCCCGGGGTGGCCGGTTGTGCGGCGGCCGGCACTTGACCACGTTGAGCACGGCCACCTCGGCGCGGGCCAGGCCGGAGTCGGTCAGCAACTGGTCCAGCAGCTGGCCCGCCTTGCCCACGAATGGCCGGCCGGCCGCGTCCTCCTGCGCGCCGGGCGCCTCCCCGACGAACGCGAGCCGTACCCGCCCGCCCGGGTCGCCGTACGCCGGCGGGTCGCCGACCACCACCCGGGTACGCGCGGCGACCAGCTCCGGGCACGCGACGCAGGACCTGATCTCCGCCGCGAGGGTGGACCAGGCGCCGGTCACTCGACCCGCGCCAGGAAGTCCAGCAGGGCGGCGTTGACCACGTCCGGGAATTCGAGCATCACCACGTGCCCGGCGTCGGGTACCACGACCAGCTCGGCGTCGGGCACCAGGCGCGCGATCTCCTCGGAGTGCGCCAGCGGGGTCAGCTGGTCCTTCTCCCCGCAGAGGACCAGCACCCGGGTGCGCTTGAGCACCTCCAGCGCCGGGTACCGGGCGTGCGTGTAGAGCGCGCGCAGGTACCGGACGACCACCTCGGTACCGGTCGTCGAGTTCATGTGCTCCACATAGGACACCACGTGGGGGCTCGGCTTCCCGTCGCCGAAGCCGTACCTGCGGGTGAGCAGCCAGGCCAGGTCGGTCGAGGCGCGCCGCACGCTGTCGATGACGCCCGACGTGAGCCGGCCGGAGCTGATCACCACCGGCAGCAACGGACCGAACCGGGCCAGGAAGTCGGGGATGCCCTGGCTCACCTCGTCCAGCTTGCCGCCCGAGGTGGACATGAACACCACGCCCCGTACCCGGTCCAGGAACAGCTCCGGGTACAGCTCGGCGAGGGCCATGACGGTCATGCCGCCCATCGAGTGTCCAATGAGGACAACAGGCCCGGTGGGTACGGTCGCGTCGAGTACCGCCTTCAGCGACTCGCCCAGACTGTCCAGTGTGTACTCACCGTCGGCCAGCTTGGCGGAGCGGCCGTGCCCCGGCTGGTCGTAGAAGACCATCCGGTAGTCACCGAGCCGGGTCAGCGCGGCGCGCTGGAAGTGGAACGTGCCCATGTCGAGGCAGAAGCCGTGCACGAACACGAGCGTCGGCTCCGGCGAGTCCGTGACGAAGTCGAAGCCGGGGTCCAGCTCCACGCCGTCGGTGGGCTCGACCACCTCGACGTACAGGTCCAGCCCGTCCGGGCCGGTCACGGTCAGGCTCTCGTCGAACGGGAGCTGGCCGAAGCGCTCGTCCTCGTACGGGTCGTCGGGCACGCTGCGGATCCGGCGCAGCAGCAGCCGTTCGGCGGTCACTCCCGCGGCCACCCCGGCCGCGGCCACGCCGATCACCGCGCCCAGCAGACCGGCACGGCGCGCCATCCGGCGCCGGCCCGGCGTCTTCAGCAGGTCGCTCATGAACGGCTTCCGTCATATTCACGCGGTACCCGGCCGGTGCTCATCCGCGTGACGATCTCGTAGTTGATGGTGCCGGCCACCGCCGCCCAGTCGTCCGCGGTGGGCTCGCCCGAGTCGCCCGGACCGAACAGCACGGCCACGTCACCCGCGTGCACCTCGTCGTCCCCGCAGTCCAGCACGATCTGGTCCATGCAGACCCGGCCGGCGACGGTGCGGGTACGCCCGGCGAGCCGTACCGGCCCCGCGTTCGAGGCGGCCCGCGGTACGCCGTCGGCGTAGCCCAGCGGTACCACCGCCAGCGTGGCCGGCGCGCTGGTGGTGTACGTGTGCCCGTACGAGACGCCGGTGCCGGCGGGTACCCGCTTGGCGAGGACCACCCGGGCCCGTACCGTCATCGCCGGGCGCAGCCCGAACCGCTCCCCCGGTACCGGCGACAGACCGTATGTGGCGATTCCGGCCCGTACCAGGTCAAAATGGCTGTCGGGCCGGGTGAGCGCGGCGGCCGAATTGGCCATGTGCCGCCAGCGCGGCCGGAGGCCGAGCCCCTCGACCGCGGCGAGCCCGTCGTGGAAGGCCGCCAGCTGCCGGTCGACGCTCGGATCGCCCGGCGTGTCCGCGCAGGCGAAGTGGCTCCACACGCCGACGACGTCG
>DATEJJ010000056.1:0-4170 GCA_035278125.1 Rugosimonospora sp. | reverse complement strand
CGGCGCCATCCGGGGCACGGGGCCCGGCGCGGCGGCGACCGGCGGGCGACGGGCGGCCATCAGACGGCCGGTTCCCGGGCGTCACTCAGGCAGGCTTCGATGTAGTCGGTCAGTGTGCCGACCGTCTCGAAGGCTTCCGCGGCCAGCTCGTCCGGATCGATCTGCAGCCCCAGCGCGTCCTCCAGCTCCATCAGCAGTTCGATGACGTTCGTGGAGTCCAGCGAGAGGTCGGCCAGCAGCCGGGTCTCCTCGGCCAGTTCGGGGAGATCCTTGTTCAGGATCTCGCTGAGTGCCGCACGCAACGCGGCCCGAATCCCGGCTCGGTCGGTGTGGTGCATGTCGTGTTTCCCTTCCGTTGACGTCTGCCCTGTCGTTCCGGTCATTGCGCGACGCGGACGGCGGCCGCACTGAACGTCCCGCCCTGCCCCACCGACACGAGCACCGCGACATCGCCCGGGTGCAGGGCCGCCCGGTCGCGGGCGCAGGCCAGGTTGATGAACGGATCCGCGCAGTGGCAGTGGCCGAGCTGTGCGATGTTCTCCAGGTACACGCGGTCCAGCGGGAGCCCGAGGTACCTGGCGATGCCGCTCCACGAGTACCTGTTCACGTTGTGCGGCAACACCAGCGATACGTCGGCCAGGTCGAGCCCGGCGCCGGCCAGGGCCTCCCGGATCACCGCGGCAACGGTTGGCGTGTAAGCCCTCTGGTACCGGCCGCGCAGCGCCGCCGGCATGTTGCCGCCCTCGTGGAACTCGCCGAGCGTGCGGTGCGCGAGCCCCAGCACCACGTCACCCGGGCCGTCCAGGCTGACGAGTACGGCCGCCGCGCCATCGCCCACCACGGTGATGCCCGGCAGGTGCCGGGTGACCCGGGACAGCACCTTCTCGCCGGCCAGGATCAGCGCGGTGCTGCCCGCCGGCTCCGCGAGCAGCAGCCACTCGGCCACGTTCAGCGCGTAGATACCGGCGGTGCACGCCTGATGCGACATGGCGAAGGCGCGCGCCGCGGGCAGCCCGAGCTGCTCCCGTACCAGGTGCGCCAGGTGCAGCTCCGGTGGGGCGACGTGGTGCACGGTGTGCGCGTGGATCAGGTACCGCACCCGCGTGTGGTCCGCGCCGGCCAGCGCGTCCCGCCCGGCGGTGACCAGCAGGTCGCACAGCGGCCGGGTACCGGCGGTGGCGACCTGGGACAGACCGAGGAACCGGGTGAGGAGGCGGGTGTCGTTTTCGGCGATACCGAACTGCGTGTCCGGGTCGGCGATCCGGATGCGTTCGTCAGGCACGAAAGGCGCCACCCTGCGCAGGTGAAGCACCACGCCAGCGTAGGGCGGCCGGCGTGGCGCGCAACAGGCAGGCGGCCGGCAGCACAGTTGCCGCCCGCATTCCTGGACGCGCCGAACCGGGCGAACCTACGTTGGTGCCCAGCCCTTGACCCGGTGGGTGGTTGACGTCTGTGAGGAGAACCGGCATGACTGATTCGACCGTGCGCGTGGGTGTCGACGCGGCGCAACGCGCGAAGATCAAGGAAATCGTGTGCGAGATCCTGGAGATCGATCCGGCGCAGCTCACCGACACCAGCCGGTTCAAGGAGGACCACGAGGCCGATTCGCTCGGTGCCATCGAGATCCTGTCGGCTCTGGAGCGCGAGCTGGGTGTCGAGATCGAACAGGAAGAGCTTACCCGGATGGTGAATCTCGACGGCGTGGTCGCGGTCGTCGAAGACGCGTTCGCCGCCCGGTAGCCGGATCGCGTCGAAGCGCTGGACGGGAACGGAGCCGCGGGCATGCCGAGAGAATCACCGGTACCGCACCGGGTGGTGATCACCGGGATCGGTGTGGTGTCTGCCATCGGCACGGGCGTGGCACAGTTCCTGGCGGGTATCGGCGCCGGCCGCAGCGGAGCCAAGCCGATCACGTCGTTCGACACCGCCGGCTTCCCGCACGCCATCGGCTGCGAGGTGGACGACTTCGAGCCGGCCGACTGGATCACGTACGCCGATCCGGCGGAGCTCGGCCGGGCCAGCCAGTTCTCGGTGGCCGCGGCGAAGATGTCGGTCGCCGACGCGGGCCTACCCGTCGACGTGCTGCGCCAGCGGCGGGTGCTGGTATCGGTGGGCAGCACCGACGGTGAGTCGCGCGACCTCGACACGCTGACCGCCGTGCAGGTGGACCGCGGCTTCGCCGCGCTGGACGCCAGGACGGCACGGCGTACGGCCGCCGGCCGGCTGTCCTCCGGCGTGGTCCGCGAGCTCGGTCTGTCCGATGTGGAGGCTGTCACCATCCCCACCGCGTGCGCCGCCGGCAACTACGCCATCGGCAACGGGTACGACGCGCTGCGCGCCGGTGAGGTCGACGCGGCGCTGTGCGGCGGCGCGGACGCGGTCTGCCGCAAGACGTTCGCCGGCTTCTACCGGCTGGGCACCATCGCACCCGAGGCGTGCCAGCCGTTCGACCGGGACCGCAAGGGCATCCTCGTCGGCGAGGGCGCCGGCATGCTGTTCATGGAGACTCTCCCGGCGGCGCTCGCCCGCGGTGCCCGGATCTATGCCGAGGTGCTCGGGTACGCGCTCAACTGCGACGCGTCGCATCCGGTGGCGCCGGACCAGGACAGCCTGGTCCGCTGCATCGCGCTGGCCCACCGGCACGCCGGCATCAAGCCCGAAGACGTGGACTTCATCTCCGCGCACGGCACGGGTACCGCGGCCAACGACGTGACCGAGGTCGGCGCGATCAGGCGGGTCTTCGCCGAGCCACCGCCGACCATCTCCATCAAGGGGATGCTCGGTCACACCATGGGTGCGGCCAGCGCGCTGGCCACCGCCGCGTGCGCGCTGGCCATCCGCAACCAGTTCATCCCGCCGACCATCAACCACCACGCGACCGACCCGGCGTGCGCCGTCGACTGCGTACCCAACCGGGCCCGGGCGGCACGGGTGGACGTGGTACAGAACAACGCGCTCGCCTTCGCCGGGAACAACGCGGTACTGGTGCTCGGGCGCCACCGGGACGGACCGGGGCGGTGACCGCGCCCCCCGCACTGCGGCCGGAGACCGGTACCGGCCGGTGCCGCCAGCGGTCCACCGGGCCGGGTGCGCCGCGGATGCTGCTGCTGCACGGGTTGGGCAGCAGCCCGGCGGCGTGGGACCGGTACCTGGCGGGCGGCGTACCCGGGTACGAGGTATGGGACGCGACGCTGCCCTGGCACGGGCTGGCCGGGTCGGCGTGGACGCGCCGGTGCGACCCCGGCCGGGTGGTGGCCGACCTGGCGAACGGCCGCGGTACCGATGCGGGCCAGCCCTTCGACGTGGTGGTCGCGCACTCCTACGCCGCGGGGCTGCTGCTGTCCGCGCTGGCGGCCGGGCTGCTGCGGATCGGTGCGGCGGTGCTGGTGAGCCCGTTCTACCGGGCGGATCCCGGGAGCTTCGACTGGCCGACGATCTCCGCCGCGCTCAACGACTTCCACCTGGTGTTCGTGGAGGCGCTGCGGCTGAGCCGGATCAGTCGCTTCCCGGCCGGCCGGCAGGAGCGGCTGGGCCGGCAGCTACGCAACCGGGTCGGCCCGTACGGCTGGATGAGCTTCTTCCAGCTCTACCTCGACTCACCGTTCCTCGCGCTGGACGGGGTACGGACACCGGTGCTCGTGGTCCGCGGCGACGACGACATCGCCAGCCCCTTGGAGGACAGCCGCCAGTTGGTACGCGCGCTGCCCGACGCGCGGCTGGCCCGCGTCGCGGAGTGCGGCCACTTTCCCATGGTCGAGCGGCCGGAGCAGTTCGCGCTCGCGGTCGGCGGCTTCCTCGCATCCCAGAAACTGGCACCCCACCTGAAACCGGAGTTGACGTGACCACAGCCATGGTGAGCCCGCTGTGCGCCGGCACCACCGTGCCGGACCTGCGCCCCCGCTACGAGGGCGCGAACATCAGCACCTGGATCGGCTTCAAGCACATCAACTACCTGGTGGAGGAGGCCGTGCTGGGCCACTTCCGCGAGTGCGGCCACCCGGCCGGCGCGCTGTACCAGCGGCACGGGCTGTGCCTGGACATCGTGGAGCTGGATACCAAGATCATGCATGCGCTGCAGCTCGACGACGTCATCACCGCGACCGTGCGCGCGGTGGGTGTGGCGGACGGGCGGCTGCGCCTGGCCGTGGAGCTGACCGCCGACCGGCACCC
>DATEJJ010000055.1:0-6791 GCA_035278125.1 Rugosimonospora sp. | reverse complement strand
CACCCTCACCCAGACGGCGTGAGTGGGCCCGCGATCTTGGCGGCTTTTCCCACCCCTGGGTAGGAAAAGCCGCCAAGATTGGGACGGCGAAGGGTTAGGCGGGGATGAGGCGGGAGAGGTTGCCTCCCATGATCTTGGCCTGGTCAGCCTCGCTCAGGGTTTCGATGGCGTCCAGGTAGTGGCTCGGGTGGGCGAGACCCTCGGGGTGGGGATAGTCCGAGCCGAACAGGACCCGGTCGACCCCGATCAGGTCCGTCAACTCCGAGAGGTCGTCCTCGTAGAACGGGCTCACGTGGATGCTGTTCTTGATCGCCGCCACCGGGTCGCCGAGGAACTCCTGCGGCATCTTCTTGTGCACGTCGGCCAGCGTCTTCAGCAGCGGCTCGACCCAGTTGGAGCCGTTCTCGATGAGCGCGATCTTCAGCTCGGGGAACCGGAACAGCGCGCCGTGGCAGACCCACGCCGCCACCGCGTCCTGGATCGGGCGCCACTCGCCCACCAGCCGGAACGGGTTCGGCTTGAACGGCAGCATCTCGTGCATGCCGCCCTCCCAGTCGCTGGTGTACCGCGCGTAGCCGCTGTCGGACGAGTGCATGCCGACCAGTACGCCCGCCTCCTCCACCCGCCGCCAGAACGGGTCGAACTCGGGCAGCGCGAAGGACCTGCTGCCGCCGTACCCGGGCACCGGGGCGGGGCGTACCAGGATGGCGCGCGCGCCGCGCTCCAGCGCCCAGTCCAGCTCCGCGATCGCTTTGTCCACAATGGGCAGTGAGATGACAGGCGTGGTGAAGATGCGCTGTTCGTAGTTGAACGACCAGGTCTCGTACAGCCACTGGTTGAGCGCGTGGATGACCGCGTGGATGAGCTCGGGGTACGCGCGCATCCGCTCCTCGATGAGGCTGGCGAGCGTCGGGAACATCAGCGTGCGCTGGATCCCGAGTTCGTCCATCACCTCCAGGCGCGGCCCGGGTTCGCGGAAGGCGGGTACCGAGCGCATCGGCTCGCCGAGGATCTGCCGGTGGTCCTTGCCCTCCGGGTTGCCGATGCGGAAGTACTCCTCCATCGCGCCGGGGCGGGCCACCACCTCGAACGTGGGGTTGGGAATGTAGTCGCTGATGTGCCCCAGTACCGCGATCTTCGTACGCCCCTTGACCTGCACGTACTGGATCGCGTTCGCGTACTCCTTGGGCAGGTACCGGGTCAGCGCGTCCTCGGTCTCGTACAGGTGGTTGTCCGCGTCAAAGACCGGGTAAGGCACCTCGCGCGCCGTCATGAGATCCTCCTTCGCTCAATGAGAGAATCCTATTCTCGTACACGCTGACCGGCAATGCTCTGCCGGAGCAGGTACTTCTGCACCTTGCCGCTCGCGGTACGCGGGAAGTCGGCCACCTCGTGCAGCTCCTCGGGCCACTTCTGCCGGGCCAGCCCGGCCCGCTCGAAGTGGGCGCGCAGCTCCGCCAGCGTGGGCAGGGCGGTGCCGGGGTGCAGCCGTACCACCGCCGCCGCGTGTTCACCCAGGCGCGGGTCGGGGGCGGCCACCACGGCGGCCTCGGCGACACCGGGCAGGCGCAGCAGGATCTCCTCGACCTCCATCGCGCTGATGTTCTCGCCGCCGCGGATGATGATGTCCGACTTGCGGTCGGTGATGGTGAGGTAGCCGTCGCCGTCCAGCACGCCGATGTCGCCGGTGTGGTACCAGCCCTCGTCGTCGAAGGCGGTGCGGGTCAGCGCCTCGTCGGTGTACCCGAGGCACAGGTCGGGGCCGCGGCTGCACACCTCGCCGTCCGGTCCGAGCCGGATCTCCACGCCGGGCAGCGGGTCGCCGTCGGTGAACAGCCGCTTGGGCTCGGGCGCGGTGTGCCGGGAGCCGGTGATCGAGGGGTGCTCGGTGCTGCCGTACGACCGGAAGACGGTGATGCCCAGGCCGGCGAGGCGGGTGGTGACCGCCGCCGGTACCGGCGCGCCGCCCAGCCCGGCGTACGTCATCGTGGCCAGGTGCGCCGGGGTGAAGTCGGGGTGGTCGAGCAGGCTGGTGACGTAGTACGCGGCACCGCCGCCGAAGGTCAGCCCGTCGCGGGCGATCAGGGCCAGCGTCCGGCCCGGGTCCCAGACGTCGGTGAGGTTGACCGGCGTGCTGTCGAGCACCGGGATCAGGAAGGCGTTGACCATCCCGATGAAGTGCCCGACCGGGGCCGCGGTCAGCTGGTGGCCGCGGTCGGGCGGGTACAGCCCGGCGAGCTGGCGGGTCTCGTACCCGAGGGTCTGGTGGCTGTGCACCACGCCCTTCGGGTCCCGGGTGGTACCGGAGGTGAACGCGATCAGCGCCGGGCCGGCCGGGTCGGCGGGTACCACGCCCGGCAGGGGCTCGTCGGCGAGCAGCGCGTCGAAGTCCCGCCCGACCACGCCGACGACCGGCACGTCCCGGCACTGGTCGGCGGCGAACTCCAGCCGGCCGAAGCGCTCCGCGGCCACGAACACGCGGGGCCGTACCGCGCGCAGGATGTACTCAAGCTCCTTGCGACCGTAGAAGTGGACGATCGGTACCACCACGGCGCCGAGGAAGGCCGCGGCCCAGAAGGTGGCGGCGGCCTCCATCCAGTTGGGCAGCTGGAACGCCACCGCGTCACCGGGGCCGACACCCCGCGCGCGCAGCCCCGCCGCGAGCCGGCGCGCCACCCGCTCCACCTCGCCGAACGTGCCCGACCAGGGCCGTACCGCCGAGTGCACGCGGAACGCGGTGCCGGGCGAGCAGGTCAGGCCCCGGGCGAGCAGGTCGCCGAGCGTGTCCCGGGTCCACCAGCCCTCGGCCTCGTACCGCTTGACCAGCTCAGCGGGGATGGTACGCATGCGGATATGGTATTCTCTTTTTCAGAGAACACTAGTACCCACCGGAGCGCCCCCATGGTGGAGTTGGAACTCGACCGCGACCTGGCGGTCATCACCATCAACCGCCCGCACGCCCGCAACGCGATCGCCCGGTCCACCATGGACGAACTGGAGAAGGCGCTGGACGCGGCGGCGGGAGCCCGGGCCCTGGTCATCACCGGTGGGGGCGACCGCGCGTTCGTCTCCGGCGGCGACCTCAAGGAGTTGAGCGCGATCCGCACCGAGGACGGCGCGGTCGCCATGGCGCTGCGCATGCGCGGGATCTGCGACCAGATCGCCGGCTTCCCCGGTCCGGTCATCGCGGCGCTCAACGGGCACGCGCTGGGCGGCGGCGCCGAGGTCGCGGTCGCCGCCGACATCCGCATCGCGGCGGACGACACGCGCATCGGCTTCAACCAGGTCGCGTTGGCGATCATGCCGGCCTGGGGTGGCCTGGAGCGGCTCGCCGCGCTGGTCGGGCGCGGGCGGGCGCTGCTGCTCGCCGGTGCCGGGCTGGTGCTCGACGCGGCCGAGGCGGAGCGCATCGGCCTGGTGGACCAGGTGCTGCCCCGCGCCGGATTCGCCGAGGGCTGGCGGGCCGTGGCGAGGTCGCTGGCCACCGGCGCGGCGTGCGAGATCAAGAGCGTGGTGTCGGGCGCCCTCTCGGCGGACGGGGCGGCGCGCGCCTTCGCCCGGCTCTGGGTGGCGGACGAGCACTGGGCGGCGGCGGAGAGGTTGATCAACCGTGGTCGGTGAGAGCACCATCCTGTACCTGCCGGCGACACCGGACAGCCGGGGGGAGGCGGCCCAGCGCCTGGCCCTGATGACCGGGGCACGGGTGGTACCCGCCCGCTACCGGCCCACCTTCCCCGCCGCGCTGCACGACGCGGTACGCGGGTACCAGCGGTGCGAGGGGCCGGTCGTCGTCGCGGGCGAGCGGCTGGGCGCGGGCCTGGCCGCGGCCCTGCTGGTACGGCTGCGCGACTCGGGCGCTCCGCTGCCCCGCTGCGCCGTGCTGGTCTCGGCGCTGCTCGACCTGACACTGGAGGCGAAGAGCCTGCTGCTCAACGCGTGCGCCGAACCCGACCTGGACGTGGCCGGGCTGCGCCGGTGCGCGGCGGACTACGCCGGCGGCGCGGACCGGACCGACCCGCTGGTCAGCCCGGTCTACGCGAACCTGCACGGCCTGCCGCCGATCCAGCTGCTCGTCGCGGGTACCGACCCGCTGCTGGACGACTCGCTCGCGTTCGCCACCCGCGCGGCGCGCTCCGGCGTCACCGTGGACCTGCGTACCTGGCCCGACGCCGCCGCCCTGACCGCCGCCGCCCCGGCCACGATCGCCACCTTCGTCGCGACCTGGAGCCCGGAGACCGCCGTCAGGTGATGGCGTTGGCGGTTTTGAGGGCGGCGATCTGGGGCCAGTCGAGGCCGAGGTCGAGGAGGATCTCCTCGGTGTGGGCGGCGAACTCCGGGGCCGGGGACAGCTCCGGCGGTTGTACGTCGAACTGGACCGGGCTCGCGACCAGGCTCAACTCGCCCGCGGGTACCAGATAGTCGTTGGCACGGACCTGAGCGTCCTCGCCCACCTGCAGCGAGTCCTGCACCGGCGCCCACGGCCCGGACAGGGTCGCGAGCCGCTGCGCCCACTCGGCGAGGGTACGCGTGGCGAACACCTCGCGCAGCAGCTTGACCGCCTGCTCCGTGTTGGCCGCGATGTCCTCGGCCGTGGCGAAGCGCGGATCGGCGGCCAGTTCCGGTCGGTCGAGGTGCCGGCACACCTCGCCCCAGAACCGGGCCGGCTGCAGCATCGTCAGCATCAGGTAGCGGTTGTCGGCCGTGCGGTACAGGCCGCTGAGCGGGTTGCTCGGCGCGCCGTGCCCGCCGGACCGGGCGGCCACCAGCGGCGCGCCGACGTGCAGCGACAGCGCGATCCCGTGGCCCATGGCCCACACCCCGCTGCCGAGCAGCGATACGTCCACAATGGACGTTTCGCCGGTGCGTTCCCGCTTGAGCAGCGCGGCGACGATGCCGCCGGCCAGGTTGGTGCCGGAGATGGTGTCCCCGTAGGCGGGTGCGGGCGGGGGGATGACGCCGTCCAGGTCGGGCGGCGTGAGGCTGCCCGCGGTGGAGGCACGCGCCCAGAACGCGGTGCTGTCGTACCCGCCCTTGTCCGCCTCGGGGCCGCGCGGACCCAGCGCGCTGCCGCGCGCGTACACGATGGTGGGGTGTACCGCCCGGATGTCCGCGACGTCGATGCCCAGCTTGCGCCGGGTCGCGGGCAGGAAGCTGGTGAGGAAGACATCGGAGCGGCGGGTCAGCTCGTAGAGCACCTCGCGCCCCTCCGGCCGGGCGATGTCCAGGCCGATGCTGCGCTTGCCCCGGTTGGCGTGCTCGATGTTGGGGTTGGGGTCGCCCTCGACCCGCATCGTGCCCACCTGGCGCAGGCCGCGCTGCGGGTCGCCGGTGACCGCGTGCTCGACCTTGATGACGTCGGCCCCCCAGTCCGCGAGCACGGCGCCCGCCGACGGGACGAAGCCGTACATCGCGACCTCGAGAACCCGGATCCCCTCCAGCGGCCTCATGCGCTCACCACCGCCGCGAAGGTCTTGCGCTCCAGGAACTCTTCCAGGCCGGGTACGCCCATCTCCCGGCCGATGCCGGACTGCTTGTACCCGCCGAACGGCGCGTCGGGGTGGAAGTAGTTGCCGCCGTTGATGCTGAACGTCCCGGTACGGATGCGGCGCGCCACCCGTACGGCCCGGTCGGTGTCGGCGCTGAACACCGCGCCGGACAGGCCGTACCTCGAGTGGTTGGCGATGCGTACCGCGTCGTCCTCGCCGTCGTAGGGGATCACCGCGAGCACCGGCCCGAACACCTCCTCCTGCGCGATCTCGCTGGCATCCTCGACGCCGGCGAGCAGTGTCGGCGCGTAGAAGAAGCCCGGATCCACCTTCTTGCCGCCGGTCACCAGCGCCGCCCCCGCGTCCACGGCCCGCTGCACGAGGCCGTCCACCTTGTCCCGCTGCCGCTCGCTGATCAGCGGCCCCATGTAGGTCTTCGGGTCGGTCGGGTCGCCGTACCGCACCCGCTCCAGGTTCGCCGCGACCTGCTCGACGGCGGCGTCGTGCTGCTCCCGGGGTACCAGCAGCCGCGAGGTGAGGGCGCAGCCCTGGCCGGCGTGCGAGCAGATGGTGAAGGCCGCGAACACCGCCGACGAGGCCAGGTCGGCGTCGTCGAGCAGGACCATGGCCGACTTCCCGCCGAGTTCGAGGAAGACCCTTTTCACGGTACGGCTGGCCGCCTCCATGATCTTGCGGCCGGTGGCCGTGGAGCCGGTGAAGGTGACCATGTCCACCTCGGGGTGGGTGGTCAGCAGCTCGCCGACGGACACCTCGGCGGAGCTGAGCACGTTGACCACGCCGGGCGGGATGTCGGTGTGCGCCGCGATCAGCTCGCCGAGCGCGAGGGTGATCAGGGGTGTCTCCGGCGCGCCCTTGAGCACCACCGTGCAGCCGGCGGCGAGCGCGGGCGCGAGCTTGGCCAGCGCGAGCTGGTTCGGGTAGTTGTACGCGATGATGGCGGCGACCACCCCGGCCGCCTCCTTCTCCACCCAGCGGCGGTGGCGCTGCCCGCGGAACTCGATCTCGCCCAGCTCCTCGGTCATCGGGTACCCGCGCAGCAGGTCCGCGTAGTACCGGACGATCTCGATGGGTACGTCGAGCTGGTTGCCGTGGGTCAGCATGCGCGGCGCGCCCACCTCGGCGATGGTCAGCTCGCGCAGCTCCTCCTTGTGCTCGGTCAGCGCCCGGTGCAGCTGGTCGAGGCAGCGGGCGCGCAGCTCGGCGTCGGTCGACCAGCCCGTACCGTCGAACGCGCGGCGGGCGGCCAGCACCGCCGCCTCGGCGTCGCCGGCTCCGGCGTCGGGC
>DATEJJ010000054.1:0-3936 GCA_035278125.1 Rugosimonospora sp. | reverse complement strand
CGCTCGAAGAGGGGGACGAGCGGATGGCCGGCGTCTACGCGGCGAAGTACCGCGAGGAGCTGGGCCCGCTCACCGCGGACCTGCCCGGCGGCGGCCGGGAGGCGCTGTGGCGCACCCCCGAGGCGGTGGCCGCGATGCGCCGCCGGCTGCGCGTGCACGGCGCCGGCGCGCTCGTCGTCACCGGGGTGCTGGTGGGTCTGTGGGTGCTGTCCGGGGCGCACTTCTTCTGGCCGCTGCTGCCGCTGTTCTTCCTCTCGATGTCGGTGTGGCGGCACGCGCGCTTCGTCCGGTACGGGCCGATCTGGGCACGCTGGGGCCGGGGGCCGTGGGGGCGCGGGCCGTGGGGCCCGGGCTTTGATCGGGCCGGGTGGCGCGGATGACCACCGCCGTCTATCCCGACCTGGCCGGCAAGGTGGCCGTGGTGACCGGCGGCTCGCGCGGCATCGGCGCCGCGACCTGCCAGGCGTTCGCGGCCAACAAGATGAAGGTCGCGGCCGTGGGCCGGGATGTGACGGCTCTGGATAAGGTACGCGAGCAGATCTGGGACGCGGGCGGTATGGCGATCGGGGTACCCGCGGACTGCACCGACCCGGCTGCCCTGGCCGGCCTGCGCGAGCGGGTCGGCCGGGAGCTGGGCGAGGTGGACGTGCTGGCTGTGTTCGCCGGTGGCGCGGGCGCGCCTGTGTCCACTGTGGAGCTTTCCGCGCAGCGCTGGCGCGAGGTGCTGGACACCGACCTGACCTCGGCGTTCCTGACCGCGCAGGCGTTCCTGCCCGGCATGCTGGCACGCGGCTCGGGCACGATCCTCACCATGGCCTCCGCGGCCGGCCGCCAGCCGTCCCGCGCCAACGCGGCGTACGCGGTGGCCAAGGCCGGTGTGGTGATGCTCACCCGGCACCTGGCCGCGGAGCTGGCCGGCACCGGCGTACGGGTCAACTGCATCGCGCCGTCGGCCGTGCTCAACGAGAAGATGGAGCGCAACATGACCGCGGAGCAGCGCGCGCAGCTGGGCGCGGCGTTCCCGCTTGGCCGCATCGGGCAGCCCGAGGACGTCGCCGCCGCCGCGCTGTACCTGGCGTCGGACGCGTCGTCCTGGGTCACCGGCGTGACGCTCGACGTGGCCGGCGGGAAGTTCATGCCCTAACGGACGCAACCGGGGCGACACGTCCACATTGGACATGCTCGCCCCGGGCGTCGCCGCCTGAGACAGTGACCCCATGACCGAGTGCTTGCGCGAGGTCCGGCTGGAGATATCAGGCGGGCGCCTCGCGAGCCGTGCGAGCGAGGTGTCCGCATGATGGGGCCGTCTCACGCGCTCTCGGGGGCCGCCGCGTGGCTCGCCGGTTCGCTGGCGCTGGCGCACTACGCGCACTACCACCAGAGCCCGGTGTCGCTCGCGGTCGGTACCGCGATGTGCGCCGGCGGTGCGCTGCTGCCCGACCTGGACCTCTCCGGCCGGGTCACCCGGGACGAGGGCGGCGCCACGGTCGCGCACACCTTCGGCGTACTGTCGCTGTTCCTCGCCGAGTGCGTGGAGAAGTTCTCGCTGGCCATCTACGACCTGACCCGGATGCGCCGGGATCCGCGCCTGCACAACGGCCACCGCACCTTCACCCACACGCTGCCGTTCAACCTCGGCCTGGGTATCGGCGTCTTCGAGCTGTGCCTGCACCTGGGCAAGCCGGCCGTGATCGGGGTGCTCTTCTTCACCTTCGCGATGGCGCTGCGCGGACTGTTCCAGAAGTGGTCGAAGCGGGCGGGTTGGCTGATCGTCACGCTGGTCGCCGCGGCCGGCGCGCTGGGCGCGTACGAGCGGCTGGCGGGCGGGCGCGGGTACCCGGTGCTGGGGATCGCGCTGGGCGTGGGCGGCATCGTGCACCTGTTCGGCGACATGCTCACCAGTCACGGCTGCCCGGTGCTGTGGCCGATCCCGACCGGCCGGCGGATGTGGCGCAATGTCGGGGTACCCGATCTGATCGCGGTGCGTGTCGGTGGCAAGGTCGAGGTGTTCGTCCTGCGTACACTGTTCTTCCTGGTGTCCGTGGTGGCCGGGATCGGGCTGTTCGCCCCCGCGTTGCTGCGCCGCTACACAAACGGCATCTGAACTCCGGTTGTCCACCGGTATTGAGGGATATCAACAACAACTCCGGCGTTGTCCCCAGAAGTTATCCACAGCCTGCGGACAAGCAGGCCAACGGAATCAGGACGCAAGCGGAATGTCGTACTCTGTCCCGTCGGTGATGTCCGCGTGGCCGACAGATAACACCAGGTCAGAGTGGGTGGCGAGGGAGGCGCGCGCCCCGGCCGCGCACGCTGGCCGGCTCAACACTCTCCGTCAGACGACCTACCGCGCCCGCAACGAGGCGCGCCGGGAACTCCGTGATCGCGCGCCCAGCGCCACGCGCTACCGTGCAACCCATGCAGGGTCCGGCGAGCTGGCAGAAGACCACGCTCATCCAGTATTCACACTGCTCGTACTGCGGCACCGCGTACCCGACCGGGGTGCGCTGGCCGCGGGACTGCCCCGGGTGCGGGGAGACCACCTGGCGCAACCCGCTGCCGGTGGCCGTGGTCGTACTCCCGGTGCGTACCGCCGCGAACCGCACCGGACTGGTCGTGGTACGCCGCGACATCGAGCCGGCGCGCGGCGAGCTGGCCCTGCCCGGCGGCTTCATCGAGATCGGCGAGACCTGGCAGCAGGCCGCCGTCCGCGAACTGCGCGAGGAGACCGGCCTGCCCGGCAGCGCGGCCGAGGTGACCCTGCTGGGTGTGGTCAGCACGCACGGCACCATCAACATCTTCGGGCTGCTGCCGCCGCGCGACGCGGCCGGGCTGCCCGCGTCCGCGCCCACCGACGAGGCGACCGAGTGGCTCGTCATCACCGAGCCGCGCGAACTGGCCTTCCCGACCCACACCGACGTGGCGGCCGCCTACTTCGCGTCCGCGTAACTGTCCACGATGGACACTCCGAGCGGGAACCGTACGTCGGTGTCGCCGAACAGCAGCCGCCGGGCCCGCTCCCCGGCCGCCTCGACCCGCTCCGCCACGCCGGCCGCGACCGGCGCGGGCGCGTGCACGATGACCTCGTCGTGCTGGAAGAACACCAGATCGGCGCCGGTGCCGGCGAGTTCGGTGCGCAGCGTGGCGATCAGGGCCAGCGCCCACTCGGCGGCGGTCGCCTGGATGACGAAGTTGCGGGTGAACCGGCCCCGCGCGCGGGCGGCGGCACCGGGCGCGGCCGGCTCCTCCCCGAAGTCGTGCCAGCTGACCGTGGCGGGCGGGCAGGTGCGCCCCAGCCACGACCGGACCAGCCCGCCGGACTCGCCGACCCGGGCCGCGTCCTCCACATAGGACAGTGCGACCGGGTACGAGCGGCGCAGCGTGGCCAGCGCGGGTGCCGCCTGCCCGCCGGTCTGCCCGTACATCGCGCCGAGCAGGGCCACCTTGGCCTTCGCCCGGTCACCGCCGAACGCCTCGGTGGCCAGGGTGCCGTACATGTCGCCGGAGCCGGCCGCGCGCGACATGGCCGGGTCACCGGAGACCACGGCCAGGATCCGCGGCTCCAGCTGTCCCGCGTCGGCCGCCACCAGCCGCCAGCCCGGATCCGCCACCACGGCCCGGCGTACCACCTTGGGGATCTGCAGCGCGCCACCGCCCCGGGTGGCCCAGCGCCCGGAGACCACGCCGCCGGGCACGTACTCCGGGCGGAACCGGCCGCCGGTCACCCACTGCTGGCGCCAGGCCCAGCCGTGCGCGGTCCAGATCCGGTACAGCTCCTTGTACTCCAGCAGCAGTGGCGCGGCCGGGTGGTCCACGCCCCGCAGCACGTGCGCCCGGGTCGAGGGCAGCGTGAAGCCGGCGCGGGCGAACGCGCGCAGCACCTCGGCCGGCGAGTCGGGGTGCAGGCGCTGGCCGAACGCGTCCGCGATGCGCTCG
>DATEJJ010000053.1:0-6265 GCA_035278125.1 Rugosimonospora sp. | reverse complement strand
CTGGTCACGCTCTTGCCGGAGCCCGACTCGCCGACGATACCGAGGGTCTTGCCCCGGCCCAGGCTGAACGTGAGCCCGTCCACCGCCTTGACCAGACCGTCGTCGGTACCGAACTGGATGCGCAGATCGCGCACGTCGAGGAAGATCTCCCCCGCCTGCGTCGCCGACTCGCCGCGGTACCCGCCGCTCGCGCTCACCAGATCCGTCGCCACCTGTCCCCCCTCAAGCTACGAGAGCCGGACCCGCGGATCGATCACCGCGTAGAGCAGGTCGACTAGCAGGTTCGCGAAAATGATAAAGAATGCTGCGAAAAGTGTGACACCCATGACGATGGGCAGGTCCAGCTGCGGGATCGCGTTCACCGCGAGCAGCCCGAGGCCGGGCAGGCTGAACACCCGCTCCGTCAGGATGGCGCCGCCGAGCAGGCCACCGAGGTCCAGGCCGAAGATCGTCACGATCGGCGTGAGTACCGCGCGCATCGCGTGTTTGCTGACCACCGCCCGCTCCCGCAGGCCCTTGGCCCGCGCGGTACGGATGTAGTCCTCGCCCATGGTCTCCAGCATCGTCGCGCGGGTGAGCCGGGTATAGGTCGCGGCGTACAGCAGTGCCAGGGTGATCCATGCCGGGAGCAGTTTCAGCGCCCAGCCCACCGGGTCGTCGCTGAAGTTGATGTACTGGCCGCCGGGGAACCAGTGCAGCTGGTGCACGAAGATCAGCTGGGCCAGCAGGCCGGTGAAGTAGACCGGCAGCGAGACGCCGGCGAGCGCCACCAGCATCATGGACCGGTCCAGGATGGTGCCGCGGCGCAGCGCCGACACCACACCGGACAGCACGCCGCCGATGAGCCAGAGGATCGCGGCGCCGACCGCGAGCGACGCGGTGACCGGGAACCGGTCCGTCAGCAGCGGCCACACCGGCTGGTTGTTACGGAAGGAGTAGCCGAAGCAGGGCGCGGGGCAGTGGTCCACGTCCGGGCCGTTGGCGAAGTCCCGCCCGACCAGGATGCCCTTCATGAACAGCCCGTACTGCTCCCAGATCGGCTTGTCGAAGCCGAGTTTGATGCGGATACCCTCCACAGCCGCGGGGTCGGTGACCTTGCCCGCGTACATGCGTGCGATGTCTGTGCCGGTGAGCTTCGGCAGCAGCAGGAAGATCCCGAACGTGACGATGCTGACCAGGATCAGCAGCACTACCGACGTCACGAGGCGGCGGATGAGGAAACGAATCACTGCGGCGGCCACGCGCCGGGTGGTGGGGTGAGCCACCACCCGGCGCTTCGGCCTTCACCTGCCTTCACACGCTAGCTAGCTGTGGCCGGGAACGGTTCAGCTGGAGACGCCCAGCGACTGGAAGTCGACCATGCCGACGTACGAGGCGACGTAGACGTTGGTCAGACGCGAACCGCGCCAGTTCAGTGCCTTGTCGAACACGTACGGCAGGTAGGTGGCGGAGTCCATGACCAGCTTGTCGACCTGCTTCCACAGGTCGGCGACCTTGGTCAGGTCCGTCTCCTTGGTGGCCTGGTCGATCAGGCTGTTGATCTGCGGGTCGTTCAGCTCGGCGGTGTTGGTGTTACCACCGGCCTGCTGGATCCGGCGACCGTCCACCAGCACCTGCAGGAAGCCTGCCGGCGTCGGGTAGTCGGCGCCCCAGCCCGCGGCCATGATGCCGTAGCCCTTCTTGTGCACGTTGCTGGGCGTACCGATGGTCGCGGAGTAGTAGTTCGCCGGGTCGGTGGCGTCGATGGTCGCGGTGATGCCGACCTTCGCCAGGGCCTGCTGCAGCGCCTGCGCCACCTTCTGGCCCTTGCTGGTGCTCTGCGTCGCGATCACCGTCTTGAAGCCGTTCGGCTGGCCACACGCGGTCAGCGCCGCCTTGGCCTTGGTGATGTCCGGCGTACCGGCGGTGCCCGTGTACGGCGTCAGGGTGGCGTCGTACGCCGGGTTGTTCTGCGGGAACATCGACGGGGCGACTTCGCCACCGGCAACCGGCCCACCGCGGGCGGTCTGCAGCGCCACCTTGTCGGCCGCGTACTGGACGGCCTTGCGGCAATCGATGTTGGTGAACGGCGCAACCTGGGTGTTGATCGAGAAGTAGCGGGTGAAGCCCGTGGTCGGGTTGTCCGCGTTCTTCTTCAGGTCCGGGTTGAGCAGGATCTTGGCCTGCGCCGCCGACTGCACGCCGACCTGGTCGACGTCGAGGTCGGCCGTACCGTCGAGCAGCTGGTTGTCCTTCTCGTCGTCATCCGTGATGACGGTCAGGTCGATCTCGTCCGGAAGCGCCTTCCGCACGGTGTCGGTGGCCGGGTCCCAGTTCGGGTTCCGGGTCAGCACCAGGCTCTTGCCCGGCTGGTACGACTTGAACATGTACGGGCCGGAGGCAACCGGGTGGTTGGTGTACTTCGCGCCCGTGTCCTTCGCCACCGGTACCGGCGAGGCGCCGCCCATGGCCAGCAGGTACGGGAAGTCCGCGTCCGGCGTGGCCAGCTTGAAGACGATCGTCTTGTCATCCGGCGTCGTGACCGACTTCAGGCCCAGCTTGTTCGGGTCGGTGTCCTTGTACGGGCCCGGGTACTTCTGGCCCTCGTCCAGCACACCCGGCAGGTAGGTCGGTCCGCCCGGCAGCACATCCTGGGCGAACACGCGCTCGATGCCGTACTTGACGTCCTTGGACGTGATCGGCGTACCGTCCTCGAACTTGATCCCGTCCTTCAGCTTGTACGTGTAGGTCAGCCCGTCCGCGCTGATGTCCTGGCTCGATGCCAGGTCGTTGGTCAGCTTCAGCGAGGCTTGACCCGGGCCGACCGCGTTCGTGACGAGGGTCCGCAGGTACAGCCGCGAGAAGTCGAACATCCACGCGTAGTAGAACCGCGCGCCGTCGTACGAGTCGGCGTCGGCGTCGGTAACCAGCTTGAGCGTGCCGCCCTTCTTCGTAGAAGGATTCACGATGCCGGTCACCGCGGCGTTGAATGCCGCCGCGCCGCCGCCGGTCCCCGTGGACGGCGACGTGCTCGTCGTGCTCTTGCTACTGCACGCGGCGGCCAGCAGGGCAAGGGCAACCGCACCAGCTGTCACTGCCCCTGTTCTGAGTTTCACTGAGGTTCCTCCTTGGAATGACACAGCCCGAGATGGGCGGCATTAGGGGGTTGGTCGCGCAAAGTTCACTGAGTTCGTTGGGTGGCCCTCGGTGGCCGATGTCACCGGGAGCCCTTCGGGTCGAGCGCGTCCCGCAGGCCATCGCCGAACAGGTTGAACGCGAGCACGGTGATGAAGATGGCCAGGCCGGGTACGAGCATGTAGGTCGGGTCGAACTCGTAGTACTCCACCGCGTCCGAGAGCAGCGCACCCCAGGACGGGGTCGGCGACTGCACACCCACGCCGAGGAACGAGAGCGCGGCCTCGAAGAGGATGTTCGTCGGGATGATCAGCGTCGCGTACACCAGGATCGGGGCCGCCAGGTTGGGCAGCAGTTCCCGGAACAGGATGCGCGGACTTCGCGCACCGATACTGCGCGCCGCTTCGACGAACTCACGCTCCCGCAGGGACAGGGTCTGCCCGCGCACGATACGCCCGATGTACGGCCAGCTGAAGCCGCCGATGATGAACACCAGGATCACAATCCGGACGGTATTGCCGTTCGGGAGCACCGCGACCAGCGCGATGGCGAACAGCAGTAGCGGGAACGCGAGGAACAGGTCCATCGTCCGGCTGATGAGCGAGTCAACCCAGCCGCCGAAGTAGCCCGCGACGATCCCCGCCGTCACGCCGATGAGCACCGCGAGCAGCGTGGCCAGGAACGCCACGAGCAGCGAGATCTGCGCGCCGTAGACGATCTGGCTGAACACGTCCCGGCCGGTGACCGGCTGGACGCCGAGCAGGTACTTGGCGCTGATGCCGCCGAACTTGTGGATGGGCAGGCCGCCGAGGGTGGCGTCGATCTGGTCGGCGTGCCAGTCGTTCGGCGGCGGACCCAGCCAGCCCACCGTACCGGGGGCGTGCGGGTCGTTGGACGGGTCACCGAGGAGGGCGATGATGCCGCCGAACGGGCGTACCGAGAACACGGCGATCAGGATGAGCAGGATGACCACGACGCCACCGGCCATGGCGACGCGGTCGCGCTTGAGACGGGACCACGCGATCTGGCCGAGCGAACGGCCCTCGATCGCCTTCGCGCCCTCCGCGGGATCGACAGGCAGTGCCGACGATTGCTCCTCGTGCTCCACTGTTCGGGTGGACACCGACGGTTCAGGCCCCACGACCATGGATGCCTCTGCCTCTCTCGCCTGCCGCCGCACCGCACAGATCCAGCAGCCGCGGCAGGACTGGCCAGAGGTACGCCGTTGTCCCGCCGAACCGGGGCCCGTGGCAGTCGGCAGCGGTTAGCCGTCTCGTGCGTGTGGACTCCCCGTCGCCGCCTTGGAGGTTAGCCCCTTCGGCGGCACGTAGGTACGACGGGGATTCTTGTCTCCGTCGGTAGGGAACCCTCGCCTGACATGACTATCACGGTCAAGGCTCGGATGGACTCGTAATCAACTTCAGGCCACACCGTGATGCCGGCGTGACCTCCGGCCGGAGGTCACGTATGGTAACGGTACACACGTACCATTTGCACCCTCCGGCAACCTGTTGTCAAACGGCGCGCCGACCTTCAAACGCCCGCCCAAGGGTGATTTCGTCCGCGTACTCGAGATCTCCGCCGACCGGAAGTCCGCTGGCCAGGCGGGTTACCGCGATCCCCATCGGCTTGATCATCAGGGCCAGGTAGGTCGCCGTCGCCTCGCCCTCGGTGTTCGGATCCGTCGCCAAGATCAATTCTTCGACGGTACCCTCCGCAAGCCGGGTGAGCAACTCGCGGATGCGCAAATTGTCCGGTCCGACCCCTTCAAGTGGGTTGATCGCTCCACCCAGAACGTGGTAGCGCCCACGAAATTCTCCGGTCTTCTCGATCGCCGCGACGTCCTTCGGCTCCTCGACCACGCACAGCACGTCGTCCCCGCGCCGCGGATCCCGGCAGATCCGGCACTGCTCCGCTTCGGCCACGTTGAAGCAGACCGCGCAGAAGCGCACCTGATCCTTGACCCGTTGCAGCGCGGCGGAGAGGCGTTTCACATCCGCCGGATCCGCGGAAAGGACGTGGAACGCGATCCGCTGCGCGCTCTTGGGCCCGACACCGGGTAGTCGACCAAGTTCGTCGATGAGGTCCTGAATCGCACCTTCGTACATTTACGCCCGCAAATCTAAAAACCCAGGCCGAGGCCGCCGCCGAGGCCACCGAGCCCGGAGGTGAGCGGGCCCATCTTCTCCTCGGTGAGCTGGCGTACCGCCTCCGTGGCGTTGTGGAACGCGGCCAGGACCAGGTCTTCCAGCGTCTCCACGTCGTCCGGGTCGACCGCCCTCGGATCAATCTTGACCGAGGTGACTTCGCCGGTACCGGCAATGGTCACGGTCACCAACCCACCGCCGGCGGTACCGGTCAGTTCCGCCTCGGCCAGTTCCGCCTGTGCGGTGGCCATCTGCTGCTGCATCTTCTGCGCCTGCTTCATCAGCTGTTGCAGGTTGGGCTGTCCGCCAGGGCGCACGGCGCTCTCCTTTGTCGATCGGTCTTTCCGTCCGGGGTGGGAACCGCGATTATCAGGGGTGGCGGCGCGATTCCACCTCTCCTATCTTCTCCGCACCCAGCGCCTGTTGCAGAAGTTGCAGTGCCTGCTGCTCGCTGGTCTGGCCGGTGGCCCGCTCCTCGACCTCGTCCGACGGCTCGTCGCGCGGATCGCGTACCGGCGGATCGTAGTCGGGGTCGTACGGCGGCTCGTCCGGCGCGTCCCCCCAGGCGCCGCCCGTGCCGTCCTTCCGGACGCCTGGCCCCGGTCCGCCCTGACGGTTGCCGCCCGCCGGCCCTGCCTGGCGGCCGCCTCCGGTTTGTCCGGCCGGACGACCGTCTCCCGCAGGCCCCGCTTGGCGGCCCCCTCCCGCAGGCCCTGGCTGGCGATTGCCTACCGCAGGCCCCGTCTGGCTACTGCCTCCCGCGGGTCCTGCCTGGCGGCCGGCAGGGCCTGCCGGTTGGTGCGCGGTTGCGCTGGCTTCCGGGGGGCTGCCGTCCGGGCCAGCCTGGCGGGGAGCGGCTCGCCTGGCCGAGGGCGCCGCGACCGTCGCGGTGCTTGCTGGTGGGTCGTCGCCTGCCGGTTCAGCGGCTGGCCCGGCGATCGGCTCGGCCGCGCCGCCGGGCTGGGCCGTGGCAGGCCAGCCGTCATCCTCGTCGGCCGGCGGCG
>DATEJJ010000052.1:0-3627 GCA_035278125.1 Rugosimonospora sp. | reverse complement strand
CGCTTCTTCGACGACCCCGACGCCGCCCGGTCCTTCCGCCACGGGTTCACCGCGGCCGCCACGGCCACGGTCTACCAGCGGGCCCGCGACACCACGCCCGGCGAGCCGCCCGCCGTCCCGGCGCAACCCGCCGCGCCATCGCCGGCCGCCCCGTCGTCCACCGCGCTGCCCGCCGTGTCACCGCGGCGCGTCGACCCCGCCGACCCCGACCAGCCCGGCGCATTGACCGAAACCCAGCGGGAACGCCGCGGCCACGACTTCTACCCACCCGCCGACCTGGCCGCCTCGGTGCCCCGGCTGTACGCCACCGAGCGGCAACCAGCCGAGGACAAGACCCTGCACCTGCACTACTTCGGCGGGGCCATCGACGTCTGGCTGGCCGAATACGACCCGGACACCGGCACCGGCTACGGCTATGTATGCCTGGGCAACCCGGACGACGCCGAATGGGGTTACGTCAGCCTGCCCGAACTGGAACCGATCAACCGCGGGCTGCTGATCATCGAACGCGACCTGTACTGGACGCCGGTGCGGGCCGCCGAGGCGAACCTGCCCGGCCACCGCGCCCCGCGACCGGCCGCCACCACTGACCCGGCACCACAGCCCACCTCGCCACCCGACCGGGCACCCGATCCGCAGCCGCAACCCGCGCCATCCCCACAGCAGACATCAAGCCCGGCGGCACCCGCCCGCGACGCACGCCACCCCGACGACCTGGTCGCGTGCACCTGCTGCCGACCGGCTGGTGCGCAGCGCGGCCCGGTCAGCACCGACGCCGGCGACCCGCCGAAGTTCGGCCAGTTCGCCTACGGCGCCAGCGGCGACCTGGGCATCCTGGCCGGGAAACGCTGGCTGAAGGTGGTCACCCTCCGCAACGGTGCCCCCTCATCCGCCGAAGCGTTCATCGACCCCACCACCGGCGAGTGGTACGGGCCGGCGTCGTGGAAGTCACCAAACAAGAACCACCCGCTGACCGGACCGGACCGGGCCTGGCTGACCGCCCGCCTGCCCTACCTCGCCCCACCCGCCGACCTCACACCGACCAGCTCGGCCGACGCATCCGCAACCGCCCTCACCGCGCCGTCCGCCGCAGCACCGGGCACCGTGCCCGCGCGGGACACCACGGCAACGACGGGCGTGGCCGTCACCGACCCGGACCGCGCACCCGACCCGCCCGCCCGGCCGTGGCTTGCCGGCCTGGTGATCGGCGAGGAGGTCGCCACGGCCGACGGGCACCGGGTGTCGCGGCGGACCAACCGCACCGGCACCACCGTCTACGTCGATGCCCGGCACCCGCAGCTCGGGATGCTCTCCCGCGGCTGGCTGGCCGTCGCCCCCGGCCACCTGACCGACGGTGAAGCCTGGAACCTGGTCGACCAGGACGGCCGCCCCGTCGGTGAACACCACGGGTCCTACCTCGACGCGGAAACGCGCCTGCTGGCCGCCACCAGCGCCCTGGACCGGCCACTTGATGAGGCGGAGCTGGCCGAGATGGACCGCGACGAGCCCGAGCCCCACCCCGAGCCGGATGCCGGTCCGGCCGGCACGAGCGAGCACCGGCCAGATGAGCGCGAGCCGGACCAGGCCCGACCTGCCCCAACGGTGGCAACCGGTGTGACCCGAGCAGCGGCGAGCACCAGCCCGTCGCTGGCCACGTCCGCTCCCGCCCCCGCTCTCGCCGCGCCGCCCGCCACCCCGGAGAACCTCGGGGTGCCGGACGCGGCGGCCGCGGCGCCGGCACCGTCGTGGACCAGCCGGATCCAGGTCGTCGACGGAGCCAGCCTGGTGGTGCGCGGCACCAGCGGCGACCCCCGTGAGGAAGGGCTGCGCGGGCTGCTCAAGCAGCACCGGTTCCGGTGGAACCGCACCAGCAGCGAGTGGCGCTACACCGGCCGCCCCGCCGACCGGCCCGCGGTCATCGGCGACATCCGGCGGTGGCTGGCCGCCCGGGAGCCCACCGAGGCCGATGCTGTTGGCCAGCCGGACCGGCGCCCCGCGGCGCTGGCGCCAAGCGTCCAGCAGCAGGCCATCATCGACGCCTACCAGGCCGGCAAGACCATCGCGGTGCAGGCCCTGGCCGGCACCGGAAAGACCTCGACCCTGCTGATGCTGGCCGGCACCCGGCCCGAGGCCCGCATCGCTTACATCGCGTTCAACCGCAGCATCGCCGACGAGGCCAAGCGCAAGTTCGGCCGCAACGTACGCGCCGACACCTCGCACTCCTTCGCCCGGGAGGGCCTGGCCGGGCACCCGCTGCAGCCCAAACTCGCCCGCATCGGCCAAGGCGCCCGCTGGCCGGAGGACTGGGTACGCCATCTCGGCATCGTCGGTATCGACGGTGAGGTACCGATCGAGCCGGAGAGCATTGCCCGGCTGGTGATGGCCACGGTCCGCAACTTCCGGGAGAGCGCCGCGGACACCGTCGGTGCGCCGCACCTGCCGCCCCACCTTCCCGAGGGGGTACCCGGGCTGCCCCGCGCGGTGCTCGAGTACGCCCGGGCCGCCTGGGCCGACATCGCCGACCCGGCCGGGCAGTTGCTGTTCGACCACGACGACTACCTGAAGGTGTGGGCGCTGGGCAACCCCCGGCTGCCCTACGACGTGATCTTCTTCGACGAGGCGCAGGACATCAACCCCGTGCTGCGCAAGGTGATCCAGCAGCAACCGCAGCAGACCATCGTGGTCGGCGACTCCAACCAGTCGATCTACGGTTTCCGTGGCGCGGTCGACGCGCTGAAGAACTGGCCGGCCGACATGGTCTTGCCGCTGACCCAGAGCTGGCGGTTCGGGCCCGAGGTCGCCGAGGTCGGCAACCAGTTCCTGGGCCTGCTGAAGTCGCGGTGGCTGCTGTCGGGAAACCCCGCCTTGGACAGCAGCATCGGCCTGGTCGACGCGCCCGACGCGGTGCTGGCCCGCACCAACGCCGGCGCGGTCGCCGCCGTCTTCGACGCGTTCGACGAGGGCCGCCGGGTGGCGCTGATGGGCGGCGGCCGGGCCATCGAGGAGATCGCCAAGGCCGCCAAGGACCTGCAGGCCGGCCGCGGCACCAAGCATCCCGACCTGGCCCGGTTCCGCAACTGGGACGAGGTCCGCGCCTACGTCGAGGACGGCGAGGACGCCCAGTCGCTGCGCGCCTTTGTCCGCCTGGTCGACCGTCGCGGCGCCGACGGGCTGCTGCAGATGGTCAAGGACCTGGTCCACGAGGACGAGACCGGGCCCGACGGCCGCCCCACCTACGACGTCATCGTCTCCACCGTGCACAAGGCCAAGGGCCGCGAGTGGCCGCAGGTCCGCATCGCCGACGACTTCCCCCAACCCCAGGAAAACCAGCAGACCCACAAGGTCGTGCTGCCCGACGCCGAGCAGCTGCGCCTGGCGTACGTGGCGGTCACCCGGGCCAAACAGCGGCTGGAGCTCGGGTCGCTGGGCTGGATCGACGACGTCGCTCCACGCGCGGCAAAGCAGCCAGCCCCCGCAGCCGCACCGGACCTGGCCGTCACCGACCCGGAGCAGCCCACGACCGTACCGGCGCGCGACGCGGCCGACGACCGGCAGCCGGCACGGGCCGGCGAGGACCCGCCGACCACGACGACGGCGCCCGCCGCGGACCCGCTGGCCGGCTTCACC
>DATEJJ010000051.1:0-2383 GCA_035278125.1 Rugosimonospora sp. | reverse complement strand
TCGGACCGGTACCCACCGCGCCGCTGCCGGGCCGGCCGGTGCCGGTCGCCGCGCAGCTGCCCGAGGTACCCCGCAAGGTGGCGTGGGGGCTGGGCGCGGGCGTGCTGCTGTTCCTCTGCGCGGTCGGTGCGGGGCTCGCGCTGATCCGCCGCCGCCCGGTGCCCTGACCCGATCGATCAGCCCTCGGCGCACTTGTCGGTGCTGGTACCCACCGTCGCGTGGCGCCCCGCCGCCATGACCGGATCCGCCTCGACCGCGCTCAGCGCGAACCCGGTCTGCTGGTCGTCGGCCGCGGCCGCGAAGATCACGCCGAGCACCTTGCCGCTCGGGTTGATCAGCGGGCCACCGGAGTTGCCGCTGCGCACCAGCCCACGGATCGTGTAGATGTCGCGGGTCACGGTGTTGGCGTTGTAGATGTCCGGGCCGCGGATGAGGCCCACGTCCCGTACCCGCGCCGACTGCGCGTTGTACGGGCCGTCCAGCGGGTACCCGAGCACGATCGCGTCGGCGCCACTGCCCGCGCGGGCGGGCGCGAAGCTGAGGATCGGCCCGGTGAGCCCGGGTACGTAGATGACGGCCAGGTCGCGCTCCGGGTCGTACACGACCACCCGGCCGGCGAGCCGGTCGCCGTTCTGCTGCACGGTCAGCGAGCTGGTACCCGCCACCACGTGCGCGTTGGTCAGCACGTGCTCGGAGGCGTAGATGAAGCCGGAGCCCTCGATGCGCTTGCCGCAGGACGGTGCGTTGCCCAGGATCTTCACGACCGAGCTGTGCGCCCGGGTCACCACCGCCGCCCCGGCCAGCTGACCGTCGGGCGGCTGCACCTGGCGTACGTGCGTCGGGTCGAGGTCGCCGAACACGCTGGGGAAACCGTCGGTGTTCACGCTCTGCCGCAGCGCGTCGGACAGCGCCTTGACCTGGCTGGGCATGACCACGTTGATGCCGTGCAGCAGCGCGCTGGTCTTCACCGCGCGGGCCAGCCCGGGCAGGGACGAGGCGCCCAGTGGCGCGGCAACCAGCCACGCCACCATCAACACCGCCATTCCGGACACCACGGCGCCGCCGAGGTCGTCGAGGGTACGGGCGGTGTCGGTGCGGATGGTCGCGCGGATCTTCGCGCCCAGCCAGCCGGCGAGCGCCTGGCCGGCGATGGCCACCAGGAAGATGGTGGCGAGCGAGATGAACACGCGCGGCGCGGGCGTCTGCGCGAAGTTGGCCAGCCACGGCCCCAGCTGTAACCCGAGGGCGGCGCCGCCGAAGAAGCCGACGAACGAGAGCAGGCCGATGACGAAGCCCTGACGGTACCCGTTCACCGCGAAGATCACGATGAGGATGACCAACACAACGTCAACGAGGCTGCCGTACACGGACCTAGGGTACGGGGCGATCGCCAGCAACAGGCAACTCGACCGGAGCCGCCCGCTCCGACCAGGGCTGCGACCAGCCCGCCATGGTCAACAACGCATCCAGTACGCCCGCCGTGAAGCCCCACACGAGCATCTGGCGTACCCGGAACGCCGAGCCGACGTAGCCGCTCGGGTGTCGCAGCCGGATCCGGTTGGCCGGATCGGTCAGCTCGGCGACCGGTACCCGCTCCACCCGGGCCACCTCGGCCGGGTCCCGCGGCGCCACCGGGTGCTCCCGCCGCCACCAGGCCAGCACGGGCGTCACCACGAACCGGCTGACCGGGATCCACAGCGGTGGCAGTGTGGCCAGCACGTCCACGCTGTCCGGATCCAGACCTATTTCTTCGTACGCCTCGCGCAGCGCGGTCGCCGCCGCATCCCGGTCCCCCGGGTCGGCGGCGCCACCGGGGAACGCGGGCTGCCCCGCGTGGTGGCGCATGTCCGCCGCGCGTTCCAGGATCACCACGTCGGGCTGGCCGGGTGCCGCCTCACCGAGCAGGATCAGCACCGCGCTGGGCCGGCCCCCATCCGCCGGTACCGGCAACCGGCTGAAGTCGTGGGTACGGGACTCGGCCACCCGCTGCAGCAGCGGCGACCACCAGGTCGGCAGGCTGCTGGTCACGGTGCCACGCCCAGGTAGGTCCGCACCAACTGGGCGAGGGACGCCTCGGTGAGCGCCACGCCGCTGGAGTACACGTGCCGGATGCCGCCGTGCGCGTCCACGAACAGGGTCACGGGCAGGTCCGCCCGGCCCACGCCGTGCAGGAGCTGCTGCCGGTCGTCGTACAGGTTGGGGTAGGTGACGCCCAGGTCCTGGATGGTGGAGCCGCCGCCGGTACGGGTGTCGGCGGTGTCCACGCCGATCACGGTGACCCGGGTACCGGCCCGGACGGCGTACCGCTGGATCGCCGGAATCTCGGTGCGGCACGGGGTGCACCAGGAAGCCCAGAGGTTGATCACGGCGGGCCGGCCCAGGG
>DATEJJ010000050.1:0-4980 GCA_035278125.1 Rugosimonospora sp. | reverse complement strand
CGTGGCGCGGGGACGGCGAGATCCTGGCCTCGCCGATCGGGGTGATCCCGACCATCGGGGCCCGGCTGGCACGCGCCACCTTCGAGCCCGAGCTGCTGCTGTCCGACGGCGAGTCGCTGCTGTTGCAGGGCACCTGGGCCGTCGGGGAGCGGGCCGCCGCGGTGGAGGGCTGGATCCCGTTCCGCGCGGTCTTCGACCTGGTGGCCGCGGGACGGCGGCACGTGATGATGGGGCCCAGCCAGATCGACCGGTACGGCAACATGAACATCTCCGCGATCGGCGACTACCAGCGCCCCACCCGCCAGCTGCTGGGGGTACGCGGCGCGCCGGGCAACACGGTGAACCACCCGACCAGCTACTGGGTGCCGAAGCACTCGCCGCGCTCCTTCGTGTCCACTGTGGACATGGTCAGCGGGATCGGGTACGACCGGGCCGCGGCGGCGGGTACCTCCGCCAGCCGGTACCACGAGCTGCGCCGGGTGGTCAGCAACCTCGGCGTCTTCGATTTCGCCACGCCCGACCACCGGATGCGGCTGGTGTCTGTCCACCCGGGAGTGACGGTGGCGCAGGTATGCGAGGCGACCGGCTTCGAGCTGGCGATTCCCGAGCGGGTTCCGGAGACCCGGCTGCCGGACGCGGCCGAACTGGCCCTGATCCGCGACGTCATCGACCCGAACGGCCTGCGGCGCCGGGAGGTGCCCACGTGAGCGAGCGCCTGCGCGAGCGGCCGGCTGGCAAGGTCAGGCCGGCCCCTCGCTCGCATGCACGCGAGGGGTCCCCATGACAGCCTTGAACACGCGGATCTGCGCGCTGTTCGGGGTGCGGTACCCGATCGTGCAGACCGGCATGGGGTACGTCTCCGGGCCGGGGCTGGTCGCGGCGACCGCGAACGCGGGCGGCCTGGGCATCCTGTCCGGCGCCACCATGAGCTACGCCGAGCTGCGACAGTCCATCCAGGACACGCGAGCCCGCACCGACCAGCCGTTCGGCGTCAACCTGCGCTCCGACGCGCCGGATGCCGCGGCCCGGGCGCGGCTGCTCATCGAGGAGGGGGTACGCGTGGCGTCGTTCGCGCTCGCCCCCAAGCCGGAGCTGATCGCCACGCTGAAGGAGGCGGGCGTGGTGGTGGTGCCCTCGATCGGCGCCCGCCGCCACGCGGAGAAGGTGGCCGGGTGGGGCGCGGACGCGGTGGTGGTACAGGGCGGGGAGGGCGGCGGGCACACCGGCCCGGTACCCACCTCGCTGCTGCTGCCGCAGGTGGTGGACGCGGTGGACATCCCGGTGGTGGCGGCCGGCGGTTACTTCGACGGGCGGGGGCTGGTGGCCGCCCTGGCGTACGGTGCGTCCGGCATCGCCATGGGTACCCGGTTCCTGCTCACCCGGGACAGCCCCGTACCGGACGCGGTGAAGCAGCGGTACCTGGCCGCCTCGCTGACCGACACGGTGCTCACCGACGCGCTGGACGGGGTACCGCAGCGGTTGCTGCGCAGCGAGTTCGTCGCCGCTCTGATCCACAGTGGACGCGCGCGGCGGCTGCTCCGGTCGGCGCGCAGCGCGGCGGCGTTCCACCGGCAGTCGGGCACCACCTGGCGGGACATGGTCACGGAGGGGCTGACCATGCGGCGGGAGCGGCAGCTCGCGCTGGGCCAGGTGCTGCTCGCCGCGAACACGCCCGCGCTGCTGCGTGCGGCCATGGTGGACGGTCGCCCGGAGGCGGGCGTGATGGCCACCGGGCAGGTGGTCGGGCTGCTCGACGATCTGCCGAGCTGCGCCGAGCTGATCGAGCGGATCGTGGCGCAGGCCGAGGATGTCCTGAAGGGACTGAACCATGCGTGAGCCACCAGGGCACCAGCTGCTCGCCGGGCGTACGGTCCTGGTGACCGCGGCGGCGGGTACCGGCATCGGCTTCGCCACGGCGCTGCGCTGCGCGCGGGAGGGCGCCCGGGTGGCCATCAGCGACCGGCACGAGCGCCGGCTCGGCGAGGCGGCCGAGCAGCTGGCCGACGTGACCGGCGAGAAGCCGCTCGCAGTGCCCTGCGACGTGACCGTCGAGGCGCAGGTGCAGCACCTGTTCGACACCGTCGTCGCCGGCTTCGGGCAGCTGGACGTGCTGGTCAACAACGCCGGGCTGGGCGGCAGCGCGCCGCTGGTGGAGATGACCGACGAGCAGTGGCACAGCGTGCTCGACGTGACCCTCACCGGTACCTTCCGGTGCACCCGGGCCGCACTGCGGCACATGATGCCGCGCGGCAGCGGCGCCATCGTGAACAACGCGTCGGTGGTCGGCTGGCGGGCGCAGGAGGAGCAGGCGCACTACGCGGCGGCCAAGGCCGGCGTGATGGCGCTGACCCGGTGCGCGGCGCTGGAGGCGGCCCGTTCGGGGGTACGCGTCAACGCGGTCGCGCCCAGCCTCGCGCTGCACCCGCACCTGTCCAAAGTGGCCAGTGAGGAGCTGCTGGCCGACCTGGCGGGGCGGGAGGCGTTCGGCCGCGCCGCCGAGCCCTGGGAGGTGGCGAACGTGATCGTGTTCCTGGCCAGCGACTACGCCTCCTACATGGTGGGCGAGGTCGTCTCGGTCTCTAGCCAGCACCCGTAGACAGGAGCGGCACGTGATCTCATCGGTGACCGACGGGTACGGCGTGGTGGAGCTGGTGATGGACCACCCGCCGGTGAACGCGCTGCCGGCCGCCGGCTGGTTCGGGCTCGCCGAGTCGCTCGCCGCGGCCGGCGCCGACCCGGCAACCCGGATCGTGCTGCTGCGCGCGGAGGGGCGCGGGTTCAACGCGGGCGTGGACATCAAGGCCCTCCAGGCTGGTACCGATAAGCTGGTGGACATCAACCGGGCGTGCGCGGCGGCGTTCGCGGCGGTGTACGACTGCCCGGTACCGGTGCTCGCGGCGGTGCACGGGTTCTGCCTGGGCGGCGGGATCGGGCTGGTCGGCAACGCGGACATCATCGTCGCGAGCGAGGACGCCACCTTCGGACTGCCCGAAGTGGACAGAGGAGCGCTCGGCGCGGCCACGCACCTGGCCCGGCTGGTACCGCAGCACCGGATGCGGGCGATGCTCTACACCTGCGCCACGGCCACCGCCGCGGAGCTGCTCGGATACGGCTCGGTGCTGAAGGTGGTGCCCCGGAGCGAGCTGCACGACGCCGCCCTGGAGGTGGCGCGCGGCATCGCGGCCAAGGACCCGGTCATCATCCGTGCCGCCAAGCAGTCGCTGAACGGCATCGACCCGCACGACCCCAAGCACTCGTACCGGTTCGAGCAGGGGTTCACCTTCGAGCTGGGCCTGTCCGGTGTCGCCGACCGGGTCCGCAACGAGTTCGGGGCCTGAGATGGACCTCACCGACTCGCCACGGGAGGCCGAGTTCCGGGCGCAGGCGCGGGACTGGCTGCGCGCCAACGTACCCGCCCCGCCGCTGCCCTCCGGGGACACCCGGGAGGGCTTCGCCCGGCACGTCGAGTGGGAGCGGCGACTGTACGAAGCCGGGTACGCGGTGGTCTCCTGGCCGCGCCGGTACGGCGGGCGCGACGCCTCGCTGTGGGAGTGGCTCGCCTTCGAGGAGGAGTACGCCGCGGCCGGCGCCCCGCAGCGGGTCACCCAGAACGGCATCTTCCTGCTGGCCCCGTCCCTGTTCGAGTTCGGCACCCCGGCACAGCAGGACGGGCTGCTGCCCCGGATGGCGGCGGCCGAGGACCTGTGGTGCCAGGGCTGGTCGGAGCCGGGCGCCGGGAGCGACCTGGCCGCGCTGACCAGCCGAGCGACCAGAGTGGACGGTGGCTGGCTGCTCAACGGGCAGAAGACGTGGACCACCCGGGGCGCGTTCTGCACGCACGTCTTCGGGCTGTTTCGCAGCGACCCGGAGGCCGGCCGGCACCGCGGGCTGACCTACTTCCTGGTACCGCTGGACGCGGACGGCGTGCGGGTACGCGGGTTCGCCCGGCTGGACGGGGACGAGGGCTTCGCGGACGTCTTCTTCACCGACGTGTTCGTACCCGACGGCGCGGTGCTCGGCGCGGTACACGACGGCTGGCGAGTGGCGATGGCCACCACGAGTTCGGAGCGGGGGCTGACGCTGCGCCCACCGGGCCGGTTCCTGGCCGCCGCCGACCGGCTGGCGGCACTGGCCCGGGAGCACGCCGAGCGGCTCAGCCCGCGGCTGCGCGAGCGGGTGGTCCGGGCGTGGCTGGGTGCCCGCGCGTACCAGTTGTTCACCTGCGAGCAGGCCGGCCAGATCGTCGCGGGCGGCTCGCCCGGCGCCCGCTCCAGCCTGAACAAGCTGTACTGGTCGGAGCTGGACATCGCGCTGCACGAGACCGCGCTGGAGCTGCTGGGCCCGGACGCGGAGCTGGACGGCGCGTGGAGCCGGGGCTTCCTGTTCGCCCTGGCCGGTCCGATCTACGCCGGTACCAACGAGATCCAGCGCGGCATCGTGGCCGAGCGGGTACTCGGCCTGCCGCGGGGCTGAAGGGGGAGCGGTGGACGTCGGCCTGACCGCAGACCAGCAGGCGCTGCGCGGCGCGGTACGGGAGCTGCTCGGCGAGCAGTGCCCGCCGGCGGCGGTACGCGCGGCGTGGACGGATCCGTCCGGTGTGGACGGTCTGTGGCTCCGCCTGGCGGAGATGGGCGTGTTCGGCGTGGCGGTACCCGAGTCCGCCGGCGGGCTGGGGCTGGACGAGATGGCACTGGTACCGCTGCTGGACGAGGTCGGGTACGCGGCCGTGCCGGCACCGGTGGCGGAGACCGCCGCGGTCGTGGCGCCGCTGCTCGCCGCGCTCGGTGACCCGCCCGGCCTGCTGCCCGACCTGCTGGCCGGCCGCGCCAAGGTGGCCTTGGCAACGGGCGACCTGGTGCCCTACGGCGCCCGCTCGGACGCGGTGCTCACCCTGGATGGCGAGCAGGCGTGGCTGGGCAAGCCGGAGCCGGCCGCCGTATCTACTGTGGACGGATCCCGCGCGCCGGCCACCGCCGACAA
>DATEJJ010000049.1:0-11413 GCA_035278125.1 Rugosimonospora sp. | reverse complement strand
GTCCTCTGCGCGTTCCCCGATGCCTACTACACGCTGCCCGCCGGGTTCGGCGACGCCAACATGCGCGAGCGCCTCGCCGCCGCGATGTGGCGTGACCACCCGGCGCGCACGCGATCCAGGTGTGGACCGGCACCGCGTGGGAGGACCTGCCGAAGCCGGCCGCATCGGCCCGCCCCGCCCAGGGCACGCAGGCAACCCGATGAACGTCGCCGAGATCCTCGCTCGCACGCGAGCCATGAGCGACGTGTGCCGCGCCGGCTACGAGGATCGCGCCACCCAGCAGCGGGAACAGTTGCCCGGCCGGTGGCCACTGCACTTCATCGCGCTGCGCGGAGAGGCCGTGGCTGTCGGCCAGGCAGCGGTGTCGTGCCCGGGTGTACGGGAGATCAGCGAATAGGCCGCGGCAACCCGGCAGGAAGCAACGGCCGGCACCGGCCCCAGCGGCCAGCGCAGTCGCCCGTGGCAGGCGCTCCCGTGCTGGCCTACCCCGGGGCCCCCGCGAAGCGCAAACCGGGCGGACGGCGGCGGTGCGCCGCTGTGCACCGGCGTATGAACTGATCCGCGAGCGGTGCCACCGGATGCCTGGTTCGGCCCCGTACGGCAGCAGCTCAGGTCACGTGCCCAGAGGCGGAACACTCCACCGGACCAGTTCCCCGCCCGCCGATACGAACCGCTGCGGTAACGTCCGGCTACCGCGGCGCGGAGGCTGGCTAAGCGGCGACAGCTCGCCCGCCGCACGTCGCCGGCACCGGCCATGGCTAATCGCTTGGCGTTCGTGGGCCCGCCGCACATGGGGTGGCGTCGGTCGGGGCCTGCCGCACCGGTCGTATCACCGGCTCCAGCGCAGGTTTGTTGACATCACCGGTGGCTGGCCATGGCTGTGTGCGGCGGGCGCTCCGGGCTGGGCCGGTGGATGGGTGATCCGTGGCGGGCCGGTGGTGTCACTGCTGAGCGGAACCCAGGTCAGCCCACCCGGGCCAGGGGTGCAAGCCCCGGACCAAAACATCTTGGCGGACGTGTCTCGCTGCGCTCGACGCCAAGATCTTTTGACCGGTGATGGCTTGCCACCCCCCGACCCCGGGCGGGCTCATGACCGGTCCCGTCAGCGCGGCACCCCGACACCCGGAGCACCCACAGTTCCCCCGGCGCGTCGGCGGTACGCACCCCACACCACCCGATGGGAGCACATGATGTTCAACTTCACCTTCGACGGCAATCTGGCCGCCGACCCGGAACTGCGGTACACCCCGTCCGGCCGGGCCATCTGCCGGCTGCGGGTCGCGCACAACACCCGTCGCCGCACCACCGCCGGCGCATGGGAGGACGGGCCGACCATGTGGATCACCGTCACCGTTTGGGGAGACCTCGCCGAGCGGCTGGCCGGGAACCTGCACCGGGGCAACACCGTCGTCGTGGAGGCCCGCGACGACCTATCCGCCTATGCGTACCTGCCCCAGGACGGCCAGCAGCCCGCCGCCCAGTTGCAGGTCACCGGCGCCCGCGTCGTGCTGGTCTCCCGGATCCGCTCCGCAGCGGCCCAGTCGTCGGACACGAGCGTCGAGATGACCGACCCGTGGGCTGAGAGCGCTGCCCCCGAGTTGGAACCCGCCGTCTAGCCCGCGTCACCCCTACCCTTCCGCGCGCGGGTGGGACCGGCGCTGATGCGACCGGCCCCGCCCGCACCCAACCATGAGGAGCGTCTTGCCATGCCGTTGTTCACCTGCTTCATCGAGGGTCGATTGACCGCTTCCGCGCAAACCGGCCACACCAGCGACGCCCGCGCGTTCGTTCAGTTCCCGATCGTGACCCGCGACCGCTACCGCGGCCCAAGTGGCCAGTGGGTGGACGAGAAGGCCATGTTCTTCGAGGTCGTCTGCTGGGGCGCGCTCGCCGGCCGGGTTCGTGACCTCACACGTGGCGACCAGGTGATCGTCGAGGCCGGTCAACTGCTGCCCTACATCACCGAGAACGACATGCCCGCGCTCAAGGTCCATGCCCGTAACGTCAGCGTGTCCGCGCGGTTCGCGCCGGCGCACGCCGGTCAGCAGCGCCCGGTACGGCACGGCGACATCGTCACCACCGCCGACGGAGAGCACTACGCCGCCGAGGCGTACCCCGAGGCCACCACCGACCGTGAACTCGTCCAGCATCGATCCGCCGCAAGTCGGTAGCACCCCGAGCTGGGCCGGCCGCCGCGGTGCCCTACCAAGCCCGGCTGGCCGGCCCACTCCCCACGGCGGTTTCGTTCCCCTTCCTGCGCCCGGTCACCGGCACCATCCAGGCGCACAGCCCCGGTGCGTGCCTTCTGCCGCGCACCGACCAGCCCGGGCCTCGCATTCATCTCAACCCCGCTGCTGCAGCCCTCGGAGGCTCTGCCATGTATCACCAACCACCGCGTCAGCCCGACCCTCGCCCCGTCCCCGACCCCGCCGTCACACGCCACGCCAGACAGGCCAGCCGCATCGTGCTCGCCGGTGAGAAGGAGGACTACGACATGACCAACCTGAACGACCGCGCCGAGTACACCACCGTGCAGGGCTACCTCGACCGCTAGCGCCGCCGTTGTTTCCGGGCAACTCGCCAACTAGCCGTGAGGTGCGAGTGGTGCGGGCTCGACATCACCACGGTGTCGCGGCGCGCCGCTCGCCCGCATCATTCAGGGCGACCACGCCGATGCCCGGCAACTCATTGCCGACGCCCTGCGTCCTATGGCACGCACGCGAGGACGTACCTGGCCGGCCTCCCACACCACAACCCTGTGACGCACCGTACCCGGCCGCGCAGGTAGGGAATCCGGTATTGCCGCCATGGCCGTCCCCCAGACCGGCTGTCCCTCCGGCCGTGTTCGCCCCGATCGGTCGGACTCGGCACCGCCCTCGCCCGACCACCGCCGTCCTCTGCCCGAGCACCACGTGGCCGGCCTCGACCTGTACACCACGGCCGGATGGGAGCCCGGCGGACAGATCACCTCTGGCCGCACTGTGCAGCGCCGGACACCGTGGACGATCGCCCGATCAGGCGAGGGCAGGGCCGGGCCGACACCAGCCCCGCACACGAAAGGACGCGACATGCTCACCATGGATCGCTACCGTCAGATGCCCACTCCCACCTCCCGCCGCGCAGCCCTGGCCACCGAGGCCGACCGGCTGTGGCTGCAACGCAAGCGACTGGCCAGCCTCCACGCCCAGGAGGCCGCCACCCTGATCACCAGCCACCACCCCCAGGCCGCCGGTATCGGCCTGGACATCGTCCCCAGCCCCAGCGGCGAGGTCTACGCCCTCGTGGTCGCCCTACTCGACCCGTTCGGCCTGGCGCTCGGCGACCTCGCGGCGCTGCCGGTGGAACCGCCCTACGAAGCCGGCGAGCACCTCACTCAGGCCGCACGCTGGGGTGGCCGCGACTTCTCCACCCTCGCACCCGCCGGCGCCCCCTGGGTGTACGTGCTGTCCTTCGTCCAGCTCGCCACCCCGCTGCCCGACGAACGCGAGGCGCGCCTCCTCGCCGACCTGTGTCTGCGCACCTACTCAGACGACAACGGCATCCGTGACCGGGTCTGCGTGGACCTGCACCACGTCACCGTCGACGTCCAACGCAGCGACTCCGGCACCGAGGTGCACATCAACGCCGAAGAGGTCCCCGAGGAGCATCGCCCGGTGTGCATCACCTACCAGGGCGAGATCCACGACGTCAGCCCGTACTGAGTCGCTCCGAGCGGTCCCGCAGCACCCTTCGGGGCCGGATCACCCAGCCACCCCCGCCATGCCACGTGAAGCCGCCGTTCCCTACCGGGCGTGGGCTGCACCGCGCGAATTTCACCACCTGGAGCTGATCCGCCGATGAATATCCCATTTGGACGACACGCCTACGCGGTGGAACGCGACGGCACCGACTCGGGCGGCTGCGTCGTGTGCCGCGAGCGCCGCTACACCCTGGTGCACCGCCACCACAACCTGGTGCCCTTCTGGTCCACTGACAGCGAGCGACCCACCCTGGACTACGTCGCCGGTTGGTGCGGGCACCGGATAGCCGCCAGCGAATGGCGGGCCGGGCTGCGGGCGTGCGAGCGTTGCCCCGAGCCCCCCGAGTGCTGCCAGGCGCCCGGCTGTGGACGTCGGGGCACCCGGGAGCAGATCGACGAGCACACCGTGGCAGCCCTCCACTTCGAGGAGGACCCGCCCGCCGGCGAACGCCGGCAGCACTGCCGGCACTGTGGGAGGGAGATACGCCAACTGGCCGCCGGCTGGGCCGACCGCAGCGGCCTGATGCGCTGCATGAAGGCCGAGCCCGAGGCGATCGGCCGCATCGAGTCCGCAGTGGTGCCAGCGCACGAGCCGCTACCCGACCCAGGCGCCGCGCCCTGAGCGGCCGGAAGGAAAAATCTCCGCCGTCGCGCTCAACCTCATCCGACCGCACGCCCGGCGCACCGGCAACCCCTCTCCAACACAGCCGAACCAGCCGCCTCGAACGCCTCGCCATCGAACTCGCCGCCTGACCGGATTCGGCACCAGGATCGAACCTGAGCCCGGACGAGCGCACGGCCCAGCCGGACCTCTGGATCCGGTACGGGTCGTGGGTTTCCGAGCTGCCCGCGCACATCCGGGATAGTGCCGCGGCCACGGCGTAACCCCCGGTGCGATCGGGAACCTGGGGCCCCGCATCGCCGCCACCCTCACCAGCCGAGCTGCCGCCGCGACGTCCCGCTCAGTCCGTGCCCTCCGTACCCGGCGCCTCGCCGCCGGCCTCGGAAACGCCTGAGCTGCCGCCCCGGGGCCGTGCCGCCGCCTCCATCACCGCGGCGACCTCACCGTCCACCCGGTCCGCCGGCGCCCGACGCCGCGCTCCACGTACCGCCGGCACATCAACTCCGGCCACCGCCGCGGCGGTCTCATCATTCCCCAGCACCGCCGCCAGCACCGCCAGCGCCACCTCATGTGCGACGTGTGCATCCGTCACGGCCTGGTCCAGCACCGCGAGTCGCGCAGCGCGCCGCTCCCGCGCGACCTCGACGCCGGCCGCGGCGGCGGTCACCAGCGTCACCGCCGCCTCCTCCGCCCGCTCCCGCAGCCGCCGCGCGTCAGCTTCCGCCCGCCGCCGCTCTCGTAGCGCCGCGATACTCGCATTCACCGACCTGGTCGCCATGCGTCCACGGTAGCCCCTATCGTCTCTCACTCCCACCTTTTCCACTATCGTTCGGAACCGCACCTACTCATATTCTCGAATGGTTCGGACCTGTCCGGTTCTACTCCTACCAGGGGCGGACAGTTGGTCACACACTTCCCTCTCCTCCGGGTAATACAACCCCTTGCATTCTCCAATGTCCGAAGGGGAGTTGATCTTCTACTATTGCCGTGTGCTGACGATCACGAAGATGAGCCCAGGCGTCGGCAGCATCCGCTACCTGATGGACCAGATCGCCCGCGGGCGGCTGGACTTCCGCCCCGCGCCGCCCACCAGCGCGGTCGCCTACTACGCCGATCCGACCGCCCACGGCGAAGCCCCGCCCTGGTGGGCGGGCGCCGGCGCCGACCTGCTCGGCGTCCGCGGATTCGTGTCCGAGGAGCAGATGCGACTGCTGGTGGCGCAGGGCAAACACCCCGTGACCGAAGAACAACTCGGACAGCTGTGGCGCACGTACACGCCGATGACCGACGCCGCACGCCGGGAGGCGCTGGCCCTGGCGGTGGCCAAACTGCCCGCCGACGCCACCGTGGAACAACGCGCAAAGGCGTGGCTGGACATCATGACCGCACCCGATCGAACCGCCGTCGCCGCGTATGACGTGACCGTTTCCCCGGTGAAATCCGTATCGTTGCTGTGGGCATTCGGCGACGACCGGGTAAAAGGCATCGTGATGGCCGCACACCATTCGGGGGTACGCGCGGTCCTCGCTCATTTGCAGCGCCACGGCGCGTTCACCCGGGCCGGCACCAACGGCATTCGCCAACTCGACACCGCCGGTCTCGCGGCCATGGTGGCCGACCACCGGATGAGCCGGGAAAAAGACCCGCAGCTGCATTCCCACATCGTTGTGTCGGCGAAGGTGCGGGCGGTGGGACCCGATGGCGCCGGGCGGTGGCTGGCCCTGGACGGGCGGGCCCTGTACGCGGCCAGCATCGGCGCCCGCGCCGCCTACGAACGGGCCGTGGAGGTGCACCTCCGCAACCGGTTGGGGGTGCGGTTCGGGCAACGCCCCGGCTCGCAGATCCGCGAGGTGATCGGCATCAGTCTGGCGTCGGTGGCGCACTACTCGAAGCGGCGGGCCGCGATCGAGCAGGAGATGGGCGATCGGTGCGCCACCACCGACGGGCGGCGGCTGCGGGTGGACAACCGCCGCTGGCGCCGCCGCGCTCAGGACGCGTCGCTGCGGACCCGCCGCCCCAAGCACGGCGCGGAGTCGACCCGGGAAGCGCAGCGGCGCTGGCACGCCGAAGACCGGGCGGCCGGCCTGACCACGGCCGCGGATGTGGCCCGCATCGTCGCCGGCGACACCCGTGACGAGGTGGGTCAGCTCGCCGCGCGGGCGGTGCGGTTGGCCCGCCGGCGGGTCGCAACTGTGCTGGACGAGGCGGCGGTGGCCGACGCCGTGCGCACCGGGCTGGGCGTTGACGACCGCGACCGCGTCGAGCTCATCGTGGCGGCCGCGGTACGGATGGATACCCGGCTCGCCGTGCTGCGCGCGGTGCGGGATCTCGCCGACGAGCGGGCGGTGTTCGGTCGCGAGCACCTCGAACTGGCCCTCGGCCGGCTGCTGGAAGTCGGGAAACGTGGCGCGGAGGCGGACTGGCACCGCGTCCAGCGCCTGGCCCAGCAGGCGGTCGCCCGGGGCATCGGCGGGCTGCGGGTGCTGACCCCGCCGGCGCTGGTCACCTGGGGTGACACCCTGCTGCGCGCCAGCGACCGGGAAAGCGTCTACACCCGCCACCGCAGCCTGGTGATGACCACCGCGGCGGTGCTGGCCGCCGAGCATGAGGTGATCGGCTACGCCGCGCTACACGGTGCGGCCACCGCATCCATGGAGGTGCTGGAGGCGGTCGCCGCGGACCTGCAGCTGTCGGTGGAGAAGCGGCAGGCGTTGCTGTTCGCGGTGGGCGACGACCGCCGGATCACCGGCATCATCGGCCCCGCCGGCGCCGGCAAGACCTACCTGCAGCGGGCGGTCGCGCACGCCGGACAGCGCGCTGGGGTCCCGGTGCTGGGGCTGACCGTCGGGCAGAACGCCGCGGAAATCCTGGCCGACTCGGTCGCCGCCGGCGGCGGTCCCGGCATCCGCACCGAGAACATCGCCATGTGGCTGCACGCCCAATCGGCGCCGCCCACCGGAACCACGGAGGCGGACTGGGCGTTCGCCCCGGGCCAGTGGGTGATCGTCGACGAGGCGTCCCAGGCGTCCAGCCACGACCTGGCGAGACTGGTCCAGCTGCTGCACCCGGTGGGCGGCAAGCTGCTCCTGGTCGGCGACCCGGCCCAGATCAGCGCCGTCGGCCCGGGCGGCCTGTTCCGGTACCTCGCCGGCATCGGCGCGGTCACCGAACTCACCGAAATCCACCGGTTCGCCGACAGCTGGGAAGGACCGGCCTCGCTGCGCCTGCGCACCGCCGACACCACCGTGCTGGCCGAGTACGACCACCGGGCCCGGCTGGTCGGTGGGCACCGTGACCACCTGATCGCCGCAATGATCGCCGCGTGGACCGCGGACACCCTCGCCGGGCGCGACGCGCTCATGCTCACCGAAACCGAGGCCGAGGCGGCTGACCTGGCCGCCCACGCCCGGCGCATCCTCATCCGCGCCGGCCGGGTCACCCCCGGGCGCAGCGTCCGCTTGGGCAACGGCACCCGCGCCGGTGTCGGCGACCGGATCGTGACCCGGCACAACGACCGCCGGCTACTCGCCGGGAACACGTTTGTCGCCAACCGGGACCAGTGGCGGGTCCTGAACATCGGCCCCGACGGGCAACTGCACGTGGAAAACCTACGCACCCAGGCCACCACCGTGCTGCCCACCCCGTACGTGGCCACCCACGTGCAACTGGCCTACGCGGGCACCGTCGACGCCGCGCAGGGCCGCACCGTCCAGGTGGCGCACAGCCTCGTCGACGACGACACCACCCGGGAACGGCTCTACGTCATGCTCACCCGCGGACAACTGCTGAACCTGGCCTACGTCGTGGTCGACGACAAACCCAAGGAAGGCCACCCCCGCCACCCACCCACCTCCCGTGTATCCGTCCTGGCCGACATCCTGCGCCGCGACACCACCGAACGCTCCGCCACCGAGACCCAACACCAGCTCTGGGCCGACGTCGACGCCCTACACCACTGGGCACCCGTATACGACGACCTCGTCGCCCGCGCCCAAGGCCCGCACTGGGTGTCCGTAGTCCGCGCCGCCGCCGGGCCCGCCATCGCCGACCGGACGGCCAGCGACCCCGCCCTGCCCGCCCTCAGCCACCTCCTGAACAGCCTCGCCCAGGCCGGCTACAACCCCGACCAGATCCTCGCCGACGCCACCGGCAGCCGGGAACTGCTGTCCGCGGAAGACGTCGCCGCGGTCCTGGTCTGGCGCATCCGCGGCAACCTCGACACCGTCACCGTCGACCCGAAAGCCGCGCTCGCCCCGGCCCAAGCCCGCTCCTACACCGACCGGGCGCCTATCATCGCCGGCGAGGTCGGCGACGCGCTGCGGCAGGTCGCACACCTCTGCGACCAACGCGTCACCGCGCTGGCCGAACTGGCCGCCCAGCAGCGCCCCGACTGGACCATCCCGCTAGGCCCACCACCCGACGACGCGGCCGGCCGCCGGCAATGGCTGGCCCGCACCGAGATCGTCGCGGCCTTCCGCGACCGCTACCAGATCACCAGCCGCCACCCCATCGGCCCGGAACCTAACCCCACCGACGTCGGCCGCTGGTCGGCCTGGTACCGCGCGCACATCATGCTCGGCATGGCCACCCTCGCCGGCCGGGTCGCCGCCGCAGACGACATCCAGCTGCAGACGTTCATCGACCAGTTGCGCGCCGCGGACGCCGCCGCACCGACCTACGTCGGCGACCAACTCCGCGCCGACCACACCGCCCAGATGGCGGCGCAGCAGCACCTCACCGACATCCAGCTGGAGCTGGCGGCCGTGGAAGGCACCGTCCGCTCCGCTGCCCGCCGGGCCATGAACCACAGCCCGCGCTGGTGGCACATCGGCGGCTCCCGCACCCGGGCCGCTGCCGCGCAGGCAGCCGAACAGCGCCTCACAGACCACGCCCGACAGCACGCCGACGCGCTGCGCCGCGACCTGACCGCCGCCACCGCCGCCGTCAACACCACGCGCGGGGCCGTCACCACCACCGAAGACCGCCATGAAGAATGGACACGCTGGTACCACACCAACCTGCCCACCCGTTACGCAGGTCTGGCCGCCGCCGCCGAACGAACCCGACGCCTGGCTGCCGCCACCGCCGACATGACCGCCGCCATCAGCGCCACCGCGGCGAAGGTCCGGGCCATCCCCGAAACCCAGCCGCGGCCGCACACCCGGCCGGTCCCCGACCACCTCGCGCCCGACGCCGAGGCCGGCCGCGACCGCGTCCACACTCTGCACCCCGACCTCCACCTCGACGAGCTGTGAGCCCGCCGCCAAAACACCGGGAGACGAGCCGATGCAGCCGCCGCAACGCCCGCGCAACCACCGCCCGAACACATGATCACGCTGCCTGGCCACCCACCACCGACGCTGCTGCACTCGGTCGGCTATCGCGAATTCCTCGGCCGGTTCCGACGCTCGGTGACCAGTACTCGGGCAGTCACGTGTCATCGCCCTCCGGTCTGCGCTTGCCGATCAGACGTCGGTGTGACGAGAATCACCGTGGGAGTTACCAGGGATCTGGGTAGCCTACCCAACAGGGCCCATGCGATTTGCGCAGAAGACGTGTGTAGCAACACAGAAGGTAAAGAGTTGATCCGCTGGCCGCAGGGATGAATCGCGCGCGCGACGACGCAGACGATGCGCACGGGCAACACACGGATCAGTGTTGGCCGGGAGCGCCGTTGGAAATCGAAGAGCGGGCGCTGGTGGATTATGGCCTCGCGGAGTACAGGTGCCCAGACCTCGCAGCTCGGCAGCGGGCTCGGGTAGAGTTCGACGGCGTGTGCGGTGCGGGAGCCCTCTCGTCGATGACTCCTGTCGGCACCCGAAAGGGTCGGGGTGCCGCGAGCTTCCGTTCCCCCGCCCGGAAGAGATCAGAATGAGTGCCGTGGGGCTGTCGGCCGCGCAACAGTATTTACTCCATACGCGTGATCTCGACTGCGTCCGGGAAGCAGTCTCGAGCATCTTGACAACTCATCGTGTCAGCTTGACCGAAGCATCAGCCTTGGACGCAAGATTCAGCGCGACCAGGGTCAGCAAGATTATCTTGATGCGACTCGAATACGGCGCCGCTGTCAAGATTGACGTGGATCCGCCGAAGCAACCGTTTCACCTCATCCAGTGGTCGCCGCAGGGTAACGCGATTGTCCTGTCCGGCCGGGACGAGATTGTGATAACCCCCGACGTTGCATCGTTGCCGGACCCTCGCCGGAGTTGTGTGATGCGACTGGCGCCCGACTGCGCGACGGTCGCCATCCGTATCGATGCGGATCACCTCCAGCGCCATCTCCAGTCGCTCATCGGCCGGCCGCTGCACGGGCCAGTGATCTTCGACCACAAGATGGATCTACGGACGAACCGGAGCCAAAGTTGGCGTGCCGCGCTCGACCTGCTGCACGCCGAGACGCAGCGCCCCGGTGGCCTGCTCGAGCATCCGCTCGTTTCCGCGCAGATCGAGAGTGTTATTCTCACCGGATTGTTGCTCGCGCAGGATCATAACTTCACCCCGGCTTTACATGCGGAACAGAGGCCCGCGGCGCCGCGCTCGGTGAAGCGAGTCCTGGAACGGATCGAAGCCAACCCCGAATTTCCCCTGACCATCAAGGAACTGGCCGACGACGCCGGTGTGAGCGTGCGCGCTCTGCAAAAGAGCTTTCACGACCTAATGGGCTGCTCGCCGATGGCATACCTACGCGAAATACGTCTGAACCGGGCTCGCAAGGAGCTGGCCAACGCGGATCCCGCAGCCGGAGCAAGCGTGACAGAAATCGCCCTGGATTGGGGCTTCACGCATCTGGGTCGCTTCTCGGTGGAATACCGCCGGCGGTTCGGTGAGTCGCCGTCGCAGACGCTGAGGCGATAGCTGGCGGCATCCTTCCCAGCGGCGGATCGCGGGGACGCTACTTCGCAACCTCTCCAGCTACGTATGCTTTCCCCTGGAGGGCCAACATTGTCGGCGCTCAGGCGGAAACCGCAGCGGATCTACCCGTCAGGTGGTGAGTGTTGCGTATAGCAGGTAGGTGTTGAGCAGGAGGATCAGTACCACGATGGCGGTCGCGA
>DATEJJ010000048.1:0-2539 GCA_035278125.1 Rugosimonospora sp. | reverse complement strand
GCGGCCCGCTGCTGCTCGTGGCGGTCGCCCTGCTGGGCGCGCTCGGGGGCGCCGTGCCGCACCCCGTGACCCTGTCCACCCTGTTCTCGGTACCCTTCGACGCGCGCAGCGACCTCGCCCTGTCCACCGGCGCGCTGTACGTGGTGCGGCTGCGGCAGGTGCGCGCGTACGCGCTGCCCCGGGGTGACCACCGCTGGTCGACGAGCCTGTCCCAGCCGGTCAACGCGGTGGTGCCGATGGAGCGGGCCGGGGTGGTGCTGGTGGTCACCACGCACGGGTTCGTGACCGCGCTGCTCGCACTGGACGCCCGTACCGGACAGGTCCGGTGGCGGGAGGATCCGGCCCAGGTGTGGGGCGTGCTGGACGGGGCCGGCTGGGTGCTGCTGCGCTCGGCGGACCGGGTACGCGCGCTCGACCCGGCCACCGGGCGTACGGTCTGGGAGCACATCACCGGCGCTGGCTGGTCGCTGCCGGACCCCGACCCGCGCCAGGGCGCGGAGCCCTGGCTGGTGTTCCAGGCCAACGACGGGACGACCGAGGTGGTGGACGCGGCGACCGGAGCGCTCCGCAGCCGGGCCTGGCTGCCCGCGGCGCCACCGGCCGAAGCGTCCAGCGGTACGGTGCCGCTCGTGGCGCGCAGCGTGGTGGGTTCGCGCCTGTTCGTCGCGGTACCGCAGGGCGACGCGTCGGTCCTGGCGGCGTACGACCTCGGCACGCTGGACCGCCAGTGGCGGGTCACACTGCACCCGGCGGCGTACAACGTCACCGCGTGCGGCAGCGTGCTCTGCGTGGACGGTCCGGACTCGGTGTCCGGTGTGGACCCCGGCAGCGGCGCCCTGCTGTGGACGACCGGCCCGTGGGAGCAGGCGTCGCCGGTACCGCGGGACCGGCTGCTGATCTCCGGCGGTACCAATACCGTGTCACTGTCTGTTGTGGACGCTCATACGCTGCGTCCGGTGCTGAGCCTGCCGGGCTGGTACGCGGTCACCGATCGGTTGCTCGCCCGGGACGGTACCGATCTGTGCACCTGGTTCGCCATCCTCGACCCGTCCCGGGCGCGGCTGCGGGTGCTGGGTGGTGCCTGGGGTGTGCAGACTTCGGGGTGCGCGGCCACCGACCGGTACCTCGCCTGCCCGGACGTACACGACCAGCTGCGCGTGTGGCGGTACCTGGAGCTGGTCGCGTCGCCGTGACGCGTGGTCAGGCGGGGCCCAGGGCGGTGAGGGTGAGCGTGACCAACCGGCCGACGGCGGCCTTCGACGGGAGGCTCGCGGCGGCGGCCAGCGCGTTGAGGCAGAAGTCGGCCAGCTCGCCGGGTGGCACGTCGCCGCGGACCTGACCGGTGGCGGCCGCCTCGCCGGTCAGCTCGGTGAGGAACCGGTGCAGGTGCCGGCGGGCGTGCGCCATGTGCGCGCCGCGGTGCAGCAACGCGGCCAGCTCGTGGCCGTGGTGCTGGTGCTGGATGTGCGCGTACGCCTGCAGCACCGCCCGTAGCGCCTGCCCCGCGTCGGTGGACTGCGCGCGCACCCGGGCGAGCTGGTGCAGGTGCGCGGCGATCTGCCGCTCGTGCCAGGCCGTCATGATGGCCTCCACGTCCGGGAAGTACTTGTACAGCGTGGCCCGACCGATCGCGGTGGCCTGCGCGATCTGCGACATGCTCACCCCGGCCAGGCCGTGCGCGGCGACCAGGGCGGCGGTCGCGTCCAGGATCGCGTCCCGCACCGCCTGGCGGTGACCGGCGATGGTGTCGTTCCACAGCTTCGGCACCCGCCCATCCTACACTCCGCCACTTTATCGACGCTCTGTATTGACAGCGACAAAGTGTATTGCAAAAGTGGTGGCATGATGACCGCATCGCAGTGGAACGACTGCTACACCGGCGTGCCGCACTGGGATCTCGGCCGGCCGCAGCCGGCGTTCCAGGATCTCGCGGACAGCGGTGCCATCACCGGCCGGGTGCTCGACGCCGGCTGCGGCACCGGGGAGCACGTGCTCATGTGTGCCGCCCGCGGCCTGGACGCCACCGGCGTCGACCTGGCCCCGGCGGCGATCGCCCGCGCCGGGGGCAAGGCGCGGGAGCGCGGGCTCGCGGCCCGGTTCCTCGTCCGCGACGCGCGCGACCTGACCGACCTGCTCCCGTTCGACACCGTGCTGGATTCCGGGCTGCTGCACACCTTCGCCGACGCCGACCGGGCCGCGTACCTCCACAGTGTCCGGTCGGTCCTCGCGCCCGGCGGGCGGATGTTCGTGCTGTGCTTCAGCGACCAGGTCCGCGCGCCGGGCGGGCCGCGGCGCCTGTCGGCCGGCGAGCTGACCGCCGCGTTCGCGGACGGGTGGTGGGTCGATTCCGTCGCACCCACCACACTGGACACTTCGGCCGGCGGCGGGGTGCCGGGGTGGCTGGTGCGGGCGACCCGGCCGCTGGTCGCGGCGGCCACGGTGCGCACCGACCGCGCCGAGCGCTACCTGGACCAGTTCTGCCGGCACGCGCGGCAGGCGCACCGCATCGGCCACCGGGCACGGCAGGTCAGCGTGCACC
>DATEJJ010000047.1:0-2889 GCA_035278125.1 Rugosimonospora sp. | reverse complement strand
CCGGCGGTCGCGTAGCCGCCGTTGGGCGTGGCGGGGGCGGGAGGCGAGGCGTTCTGCCGGGGCGCGACCGTGGGCAGCGGCACCGTGGCCAGTACCCGGTCGATGATCCGGTCCGCGGGGATGTCGTCGGCCAGTGCGTCGTAGGTGAGCACCAGCCGGTGGCGCAGGATGTCGGGGGCGATGTCCTGCACGTCCTGCGGCAGCGCGTAGTCGCGCCCGCGCAGCAGGGCCAGCGCCCGGGTGGCGCGCACGATGCCGAGCGACGCTCGCGGGCTGGCCCCGTACTGGATCAGCTGGGCCACGTCCGGCATGCCGTAGTCGGCCGGGGACCGGGTGGCCAGCACCAGCCGTACCGCGTAGTCGACCAGCGCGTTGTGGACGAACACCTCGTCCGCCTTGCCCTGCAGGGCGACCAGCTCGGCGGGGGTGAACACGCCGGCCGGCTCGGGCGGCGAGACGCCCATCCGGTACACGATCTCGCGCTCCTCGGCATCTGTCGGGTACCCGACATGGATCTTCATGAGGAACCGGTCCCGCTGCGCCTCGGGGAGCGGGTACACGCCCTCCTGCTCGATCGGGTTCTGCGTGGCCATCACCAGGAACGGCCGGGGTACCTCGTGCGTCTGCCCGCCGATCGAGACCTGCTGTTCGGCCATCACCTCCAGCAGCGCCGACTGCACCTTGGCCGGCGCCCGGTTGATCTCGTCCGCCAGCAGGAAGTTCACGAAGACCGGGCCCAGCTCGACGTCGAACTTCTCGCTCGACGCCCGGTAGATCCGGGTACCGACGATGTCGGCCGGTACCAGGTCGGGGGTGAACTGGATGCGGGCGAACGAACCGCCGACCACCCGCGCCAGCGTCTCCACCGCGAGCGTCTTGGCGACACCCGGTACCCCTTCGAGGAGGCAGTGACCCCGCGCGAGGAGCGCCACGAACATCCGCTCGATCATCCGGTCCTGGCCCACGATCACGCGCTTGACCTCGAACAACGCCCGTTCCAGCAGGGACGCGTCCTGGGCCGGGGTGCTCGGCGCGGCGCGGTCGGCGCCCGGCGGGACAGGGCTCGCGGGCTGTGTGGGCTGGGCCACCGGTCCTCCAGCGATTCGTGCGGTTGGTGCCCGTTCGGACACCGGCGTCGCCACCTAGCTTGGCACGCTTTCCTGGACGTTCGCTCGCTGCCCGGCCCGCCCGCCGGCGCGCCCGGGTCCGCGCAGGTCACCGCCCCGCCGGGCGCCCCGGGTGGCTCATCACTTTCGGGTGGCGGCGACTGTACCGGGATCCGGGACGACACCGGCGGTCGACACCGGGCGACCGTCCGGGGTGATCCGCGGCCAGGCCATGTGGCCAGGGGAAACGTCGTGGCGGCCGAGGGCGGGGCGCGTCCGGGGGAGGGCCCTCTCCGATCATCTTTTGGGAATTCGACCGAAAGGGCACACGCCGTGGGTAGACACCGGGGGCGGTGTCATGGGTACGATTTGCGTGTCGCCGGGCGGCTTCCCCCGTGGCCGCCCGGCGCTCTTTCTTTCCACCGTGTTTCGGTGACCTCACTTCCCAGCCCCTCCCGCAAGCCTGCGATGCTGGACGCGTGACCACCGCCGCACCCGCCCTGACCTGCTCCGCGAAGGGCTGCCGCGAACCCGCGAGGTGGGCGCTGCGCTGGAACAACCCGAAGCTGCACGCGCCGGAGCGGCGCAAGACCTGGCTGGCCTGCGACACGCACCGGGTGACGCTGGGCGACTTCCTGACCGCGAGGGGCTTTCTCCGCGAGGTCGAGGCGGCACCTACCCTCGAAGGATGACTCCGGACCCGTTGTCCGCGTGGCCCGACTCCGTCGCCTGGCAGCCCGTCTCCCGCCGGCTGGTCTGGATCGAGCAGGCGCACCTGGCCAGCAGCCTGGTCGTGGCGCTGGCCGCGTGCGCGGTCGGCAGCCTGTGGATCGGCGGGTGGCCGGCGCTCGCGGTGGCGGCGCTGTTCACCGCGGCGGCCGCGGTGCGCGCGGTCCTCATCGTCCGCGCGGTGCGCGCCTGGGGTTATGCCGAGCGCGACGCGGACCTGCTGGTCCGGCACGGGCTGTTCGTGCGCCGGCTGTCCATCGTGCCGTACGCCCGGATGCAGTTCGTTGATGTCACCGCCGGACCGCTGGAGCGGGCGCTGGGGCTGGCCACGGTGCAGATGCACACGGCCGCGGCGGCTTCCAACGCGCGGGTACCCGGCCTGGAGCGCGCCGACGCCGCCCGGCTGCGGGACCAGCTCACCGCCCTGGGCGAAGTCCACCTAGAGGGGCTGTAATGAGCGGAGCGAGGCGCGGCGTCGCCTGGACGGAGGCGACACGAGCCGCGACCAACCACGGGTGCCACCGCCGAAGGAAGGCGACGCACCAAAGCGCTTCGCGGAGCGAATCATGAGCACCGGGGTGTCGCGGCTGCACCCGCTGACGCCGTTGCTGCGCAGCGCCCGCGCGCTGGCCCTGATCGTGGCGGCCATCTCCTGGCGGGGGTACGCGCAGCTCGGGCTGCCCCGGTGGCTGCTGCTGGTACTGGCGCTGCTGTTCGCCGCGTTCGTGCTGTCGGTGATCAGCTGGCTGGTCACCGGGTACCAGGTGGTGGGGCGGGAACTGCGTATCTCCGAGGGTGTGCTGGTACGCCGGCACCGCACCATCCCGCTGGAGCGGTTGCAGGCGGTCGACGTGGTACGGCCGGTGCTGGCCCGGCTGACCGGACTCGCCGAGCTGAAGCTTGAGGTGGTGGGCGCCCGCAAGACCGAGGCGCCGCTGTCGTTCCTCACCGTGCGCCAGGCGGGTGCGCTGCGCGAGCGGCTGCTGGCGATCGCCGCCGGTACCGGCGCCCCGGCCGCGGCCCAGTCCCCTGCCGCGGCCCAGTCCCCGGCCGA
>DATEJJ010000046.1:0-2889 GCA_035278125.1 Rugosimonospora sp. | reverse complement strand
CGCGGCGCCGGTCGCGGCCGCGCGGTTGGAGAGCGGCACATACCGGGCCGTGGTACCGGCGCAGCTGCCCCCGACGCTGCGTGCGTTCACCGGCCGGCGCCGGGAACTGGCCCGCCTCGACGCGCTGCTGTCCCGACCGCCGGGTGGAGACCCTCGGCAGCAGCCCGCCGTGGTCGTGTCGGCGGTGTCGGGTACCGCGGGCATCGGCAAGACGAGCCTGGCCCTGCACTGGGCGCACCAGGTGGCCTCCCAGTACCCCGACGGGCAGCTCTACGTCAACCTGTGCGGGTTCCATCCCACCGCGGAGCCGGTGGATGCGGCCGAGGCGGTTCGGGGCTTCCTCGACGCGCTGGGCGTACCACCGCAACGGGTTCCGTCCGGTATCGACGGCCAGATCGGGCTGTACCGCAGCCTGCTGGCCGGCAAGCGGGTACTCGTCCTGCTGGACAACGCCGCCACCGCCGATCAGGTCCGGCCGCTGCTGCCCGGTGCGGCGGGGTGCCTGGTCGTGGTGACCAGCCGCAACCAGCTCACCGGCCTCGTGGCCACCGACGGCGCCTACCCGCTGACGCTGGACCTGCTGACCCGGCAGGAGGCCCGCCAACTCCTGGCGGCGCGGCTGGGCGCCGACCGGGTGGCGGCCGAAGCCGAGGCCGTCGAGCAGATCGTCGCCGGCTGTGCCGGGCTCCCGCTGGCGCTGGCCATCGCCGCGGCGCGCGCCGCGCACCAGCCCCGTACTCCGCTGGCGGTGCTCGCGAAAGAGCTGTCCGCCGACGGGGACTGGCTGGACGCTCTCGACGCCGGGGAGCCCTCCACCGGCGTACGGGCCGTGTTCTCCTGGTCGTACGACAGGTTGAGCGCTCCGGCGGCGCGGATGTTCCGGCTGCTGGGGCTGCTGCCGCTGCTCGGGGTGGGCGTCGGTGCGGCGGCCAGCCTGGCCGGTGTACCGGTCGCCACGGCCCGCTCGACGCTGGCCGAGCTGGTACGCGCGCAGCTGCTGTCCGAGGACGGCCGGGAGCGGTACACCAATCACGACCTGCTGCGCGCGTACGCCCTGGAGCTGGCGCACAGCCACGACAGCGCCGAGGACCGGCACGCGGCGCTACACCGGGTTCTCGACCACTACCTGCACACCGCGTTCGCGGCGGCGATGCTGCTCAACCCGACCCGGGCGTCGCCGATCGACCTGCCCGCCATCCACCCCGAGGCCACCGCGCAGCGGTTGTCCGACCGCGGCGAGGCCCAGGCATGGTTCGGCGCCGAGTACCCGGCGCTGTTCGCCGCCATCGACTACGCCGCGGGCGCCGGCTTTCCCCGGCATGCCTGGCAGTTGGCCTGGACCCTCCAGGACTACTGCGACTGGCAGGGCCACTGGCACAGCATGCTGGCCATCCAGGAGACCGCGGTGGCCGCGGCCCGGCTGGCCGGCGACCCGTCCGGCGAGGCATGGGCGCAGCGCGGGCTGGGCATCGCCCACATGCTGCTGAGCCGCCACGACGAGGCTTTCACGCACCTCACTGTCGGCTTCGAGCATTACCGCAGGCTCGGTGACGAGGATGGCGTGGCCCACAGCCACCACAGCCTCGGCGTGCTGCTCTGCCGGCAGGACCGCTACCGCGAGGCCGTGCAGCATGCCCGGCAGGCGCTGGAGATCTACCGCCGCACCGGCAACCGCGACCGGCTGCCCGCCGAGCTGAACCAGCTCGGCTGGTACTACGCGATGCTGGGCGACTACCAGCAGACCCTCACCCACTGCCAACAGGCCCTGACCGCGGCGAACCAGATCGACGACCAGTACGTGGCCGCCGCGGCCTGGGACAGCCTCGGCTATGCCCACCACCACCTCGGCGATCACACCAGCGCGATCGGCTGCTACCGGCACGGGCGCGAGCTACGCCAGGCGGTGGGCGACCGGTACTACGAGGCCGATACCCTCGTCCACCTCGGCGACGCGTACCTGGCCGTGGGCCAGCGGCAGGCCGCCCGGGACGCGTGGCACCAGGCGTGGGAGATCCTGGGCGAGCTCGACCACCCCGACGCCGGTGAGGTGATCGACCGCATCCGCACGCTCGATGCCGCGCTGCGCTGACACCCGTTCGTATTCGATGGATCCCTGGTGGGGTCGAGCAGATGGACGGGGCTGGCACGGTGAGATTCGCGGGTCGACGGGCCCGGCCCGCGCATGGTCGGCTCCTGGGGCTGGGTCAACGACGTCCTGCGCGAAGCCGGACTGGCGTACGGGGCGCCGAACGGGCCGGGCCCGTGGGCGGAGATCGTCGCCACCGTCGGCCCCGCCGAGGAGTGGGTCACCAATCAGCGTGTCGCCACGGCCCTGGAGGCGGAGTCACCCCGCGACGGCGGGACGCACCGGCGCCGCGCGGCCGTACGGCCGCTCGACCCCGTGGTCCGAGCGGCCGTACGGCGCCGTCACTCGCAGAACACCTGCACCTTGGTGTCGGGTTGGTCGACGTCGATGGTGATGTCGTCGAGTTGCTCGATGAGTTCCTCGATGTGCTGCGGTTTGAGCTGGGTCAGGTCGATGGGTATCCCGGACTTGTTCAGTTCCGCGTTGGCCTGGGTGAGTGCCTGCGGGGGGATGAGGCTGGTGAGGCGGACCCCGGCGCGCAGCAGTTGGAGCGGGACCCGGATGTTGATCCGGCTGGGCACGTCGCCGTTGGACTCGTCGGCCGCGTTGACCACGACGCGCAGGTACTTGGGCCGGGGCTTCGGGTGGGTGAGGGCTCCGGCGGGTGGCTCGGGCTGTTCCCGTTCGAGGGCGTCGATCAGCCGCTCGGCCTCGTCCGCCGTGATCTTACCTTCGGAGAGCATCTGCAGGATCTGGCGGCGTTGCTCGTTCATTGGTGTTCCTCCCCGTGATGACTTACCTGA
>DATEJJ010000045.1:0-3820 GCA_035278125.1 Rugosimonospora sp. | reverse complement strand
GGCGCCGGCTGCCCGCCCGCGCGCTCCCAGGCCAGCTCGTTGAGGCGGGCGCAGAGCCGCTCGGCGCCGCGCCGCCCGTTGACGAACACGATGGTGGACCGGTGCTCCTCGATCAGCTGGAGGACCCGCTCCTCCACGGCCGGCCAGATCGAGCCGCGCCGGGGCTCGTCGGCGCCTTGGCGCCGGGCATCAGACGGAGCTTCGTCTGTCGCGATCTCCGTCATGTCCTCGACCGGTACCTCGACGGTGATCTCGATGGTCTTCGCGCTCGGCGGCTGGACCACCTCGACCGGGGCGCTGCCGCCCAGGAACCGGGCGGTCTCCTCGATCGGTCGCACCGTCGCGGACAGCCCGATGCGCTGGGCCGGGCGGGGTAGCAGCGCGTCCAGCCGCTCCAGGGACAGCGCCAGGTGCGCGCCCCGCTTGGTGGCGCAGACCGCGTGTACCTCGTCCACGATCACCGTCTCGACCCCGCGCAGCGCCTCCCGGGCGGACGAGGTGAGCAGCAGGAACAGCGACTCGGGCGTGGTGATCAGGATGTCCGGCGGGCGCTTGGCGAACGCCCGGCGCTCCTCGGCCGGGGTGTCCCCGGTGCGCATGCCGACGCCGATGTCGGGCAGCGGCAGGCCCAGCCGGTGGGCGGCCTGCCGGATGCCGGTCAGCGGGGTGCGCAGGTTGCGCTCCACGTCCACCGCCAGCGCCTTGAGCGGGCTCACGTAGAGTACGCGGCAGCGGTGCAGCCGCTCGGCCGGCGGCGGCGTGTTGGCCAGCCGGTCCAGCGACCAGAGGAACGCGGCGAGGGTCTTGCCCGAGCCGGTCGGCGCCACCACCAGGGCGTGCCGGCCCGCGCTGATGGTCCGCCAGGCGCCGGCCTGGGCCGGGGTGGGCGCGGCGAAGGCGGCCTCGAACCAGGCCCGGGTGGCCGCGCCGAAGCGGCCGGCGATGTCCCCGGGCAGCCCGCTGTGCAGCTCCTCCACCATGCTCCCCATCCTGCCCCGGGGGTCTGACATTTCCGCCAACCGGCCGCGTTGCTTTGCGGAAGCCGGTCGCGTCCAGTAAGTTCACAAACACGGTTAGTAACTTCGTAGTCACGGTACGGAGGCACTGGCAGTGAAGCGAAGACCAGAACGCGGCCATAGACATGAATCGGACGTCCTGCTCCGGCAGCTCGACGGCCACGTGGCCGGCCTGCGCCTGAACCGGGAGGACGCCCGCCTCGCCGAGCAGGTCGCGGCCGCCCTGCGACGGCTGGTGACGGAGACCGCCTCGGCCAGCGCGGCCGACCGGGCCCGGGTACGCGCCGCCGTCCACTTCTTCATGCTGCGCCGGGACGGGCGCGGCTTCCGCCGCCCGCTGCGCGGCCTGCGGGACAACGTCCGCGTGGTCAACGAGCTGCTCGCCACGCTCGGCCGCGACGATCTCGCGGTACGCACCGAGGTGCCGGTACCCGAGCCGGCATAACTCCGGTTGACCCTCCCGTTACGTGAGGCAGCACGCTCGTAGCGGAGAGGGGGAGCCATGGGTTACTCCGTGGGCCAGGTGGCCCGCTACGCCGGGGTGAGCGTACGCACGCTGCACCACTACGACGAGCGCAAGCTGCTGTCGCCCAGCGGCCGCAGCCGGGCCGGGTACCGCCGGTACGACGACGGTGACCTGCAGCGGCTACAGCAGATCCTGTTCTACCGGGAGCTCGGCTTCGCCCTCGACGAGATCGCGACCATCCTCGACGACCCGCACGCGGACGCGCTGACCCACCTGCGCCGGCAGCGCGAGCTGCTGACCGCCCGGATCGCGAGACTCACCACGATGGTCGCTTCGGTGGAGCGAGCGATGGAGGCACAGCAGATGGGGATCTCCCTGACACCCGAAGAGCGGTTCGAGGTCTTCGGCGAGCACGACCCGGCCCGGTACGCCGACGAGGCGCGCGAGCGCTGGGGCGAGACCGAGGCGTACCGGCAGTCGGCACAGCGGACCAGCCGGTACAGCAAAGAGGACTGGCTGGAGATCAAGGCGGCCGGTACCGAGGTGGACGAGGCGCTCGCCGGCGCGCTGCGCGAGGGCGTACCGGCGGACAGCGGGCGCGCGATGGACCTGGCCGAGCGGCACCGGCAGCACATCAGCCGGTGGTTCTACGACTGCCCGTACCCGATGCACCGGGGCCTGGCGGACATGTACGTCGCGGACGAGCGGTTCACCCAGCGGTACGAGCAGATCGCGCCGGGCCTGGCAGAGTACGTCCGGGCGGCGATCCACGCCAACGCCGACCGCGCCGCGGGGTAGACACGGGCCGGCCCGGGTGGAGGCGCGCTTTCCACCCGGGCTCCACCCGTGGGTTGCGGTACCGCGACCGCCGGATCCCTACCGTCAGATGCGACGGAAAGCGACGAGGGAGAAGGCGCGATGAACCTGGTATCGATCCTGCTGGTGGTGGGCGCGGTCGGCTACGTGATGTGGCAGCGGCTGACGGGCGTACCGCTCCAGGCCAAGCGCCTGGTGGTGCTCCCGGCCATCCTGTTGATCCTGGGCGGGTACCAGCTGCGCGGCCACCACATCACGACGATGGACGCCGTGCTGCTCGCCGCCGAACTGGCCGTCGCGGTCGGCCTGGGCCTGGTGCGGGGCACCACCATCCGGCTGTACGAGCAGGCCGGCCACCTCTGGTACCGGTACCGCCCGCTGACCATCGTGGTCTGGCTGGTCTCGGCCGTGGCCCGGGTGGGCATGGGCCTCGGCGGCCACGTGCTGGGCAGCACGCTCGCCACCGGCGCCACCCTGATGCTGATGGTGGGCGCCACCTTCATCGGTGAGGCCGCCGTGGTCGGCGCCCGCGCGATGCGCACCGGGGTGCCGTTCGCGCCGGACCGGCGGTCGGTGCGCGGCGCCGCCGGCGTACGCCGGATGCCGTAGTCCGGACGGGCCGTGTCGGTGAGACTGGACGCCGTGTGGTACCTCAAGCTCCGCGAGAGCCCGTGGTGGTACACCGGCCGGACCATTGTGATCATGGTGGCCATCGGCGCGGGTGTGGTGACCAGCAGGCCGGTCCCGTCCTGGCACGGGGCCGGCCTCGCCACGGCGGTCTGCCTGCCGCCGGTCGCCGCCGGCTGGGTGTCGTGGGGCTGGCAGCGCGCCCGGGGCCGCCCGACCACCGTCCCGATCATGCTGGCGCTCGTCGCCGGTCTCGCCCTGTCGATCGTCCACCCGCGCGGCTCGGCGATCGCGTTCGTCGCGGTCCCGTGCCTGTGGGCCGGCATCAAGCTGCCCTGGTACCGCTCGCTGCCGCTGGTCCTCGCCGCGTCGGCGGTGTTCCCGGTGGCCGGCTTCCTCAACGGCTTCGGCTGGTGGATCGTGGCCGGGCCGGTCTCGTTCCTCGCCGCGCTGATGGGCGGGCTGCTCCGCCGGCAGAGCGAGGCGCTGGCCGAGGAGGCCCGGCTGATGCGGGAGGAGCAGGCCCGCTCCGCCGCATTGGCCGAACGGGCCCGCATCGCGCGGGAGATCCACGACGTGCTGGCCCACTCGCTGGCCGCGCTGAGCGTGCAGCTGGAGACCGCCGACGCGCTGCTCGAAAACGGCCGGGCGGAGCAGGCGCGCCGCTCCGTGGTGGTGGCCCGGCAACTGGCCCGGGAGGGGCTGGCCGAGACCCGGCGGGCGATCGGCGCGCTGCGCGGGGACACCCTGGCCCTGCCGGAGCTGCTCGACGCGCTGGCCACCGGGTACCGCAACGACTTCGCGGCGCCGGCGGCGGTGCGCGTGGAGGGCCGCCCCGGCGAGCTGAGCCCGGACACCAGCCTCGCTCTGTACCGCAGCGCCCAGGAGGCCATGA
>DATEJJ010000044.1:0-6826 GCA_035278125.1 Rugosimonospora sp. | reverse complement strand
TGCGCAGATTATCGATCACAGGCCGTGCCGGGTCCGGCACCGGGGCGACCTGCTGTGTTCTTACACAAAATATGGGGGTACCCCGAACCACGCTCGACTGCACCAGGTGTGACCCGCCGACCACCGCCTGTATCCCCACCGGCCCGTCCAGCCCCGCCCGCACGTCCACCACATCGCTGAGGATCCCGGCGTCCAGCCGTACCGCCAGCCGCGCCGCGACCTCCAGCCCGTCCCGTCCCGCGGCGACCAGCACCGCCACCGGTGACACCCGCCCCACCAGCTCGACCAGCACCTCGACCCGCGCCGCCGCCGGATGCTCCGCCATCTCGGCCGCGTCCACCGCGCAGACCCGTACCGCGCCGAACCTGCCCAGCACCGCCACGCTCGCCTCGTCGGCCGCCCCGCCGAGCACCACCACCGGCTCGCCCAGCCGCCGTGCCAGCGTCAGCAGCGCGCACGTCGACCGCCCCGCCCCACCCCGCTCCGCCAGCACCAGTACCGGCCCCACGCGCTCCTCCTCGCCCGCCGACGCCGCTACAGGAACTGCCGCTCGACCAGGAAGTCCGCCACCCGTACCGCCACGCTCGTCGGGTCGCCCGCCACGACCAGCCCGCGCCGGCCCCCCGCCCGCGGTGTCACCGCGCGCACCACCGACGCGGCCGCGGCCAGCCCGACCTCTCCCGCGGCGATGCCCAGCTCGGCCGCCGACCAGGTACGCACCGGCTTGCCCCGCGCCTCCGCGATGTCCGGGTACCGCGGGTAGCGCGGCTCGCCGCACCGCTCGGTGACGGATATCACGGCCGGGAGCGCGGCGCTGAAGGTGCTCAGGCCACCCCCGTCGTCCCGGCGGATCTCCACGCGCCGCTCCCGTACCGTCAGCGCGTCCGCGAAGCAGAGCCCCGCCACGCCCAGCCGCTCGGCCACCATCGCCGGTACCGCGGCCATCCCCGAGTCCGCCGAGGCCGCACCGCACAGCACGAGGTCGAACCCGACCCGGGCCACCGCCGCGGCCAGCACCTTGGACGTGGCGAGCGCGTCACACCCGTGCAGGGCGGCGTCCCGCACGTGTACCCCTTCGTCGGCCCCGGACCCGAGCGCCGCGCGCAGGGTGTCGACGGCACCGGCCGGTCCCATGGTCACGGCGGTGATCTGCACGTCGCGGCGCCGGAGCGCGATCCGCAGGGCCTGGCCGAGCGCGTACCGGTCGGCGTCGTTGAGACCGGCGGGCAGCCGGGACCGGTCCACGGTCAGGTCTGGCGCGTAGGACAGGCCGCCGTCGACCCGGGGGACGTGCTTGACCAGTACCACGATCCTCACGCGCGCGGACCTCCGCTCAGCCACCGACCCCACGCTGGACGAGAGTTTAGGGCGGCCGAGCCCCGCCGAACAGGCCATTCGTCCCGGGATCAGGAAGTTCGTTCGCTCACTCCGGACCGCTGCGGAGCCCGGCGTGCTACAGAAGACATGCCGGCTACCCAAGGGGGCAGGATGAAGGCGGTCGTGTACGACCGGTACGGGTCGCCGGACGTGCTGCGGATCGAGGACGTCCCCAAGCCGGCTCCGGCCGGCCGGCAGGTGCTGGTCAAGGTCGCGGCGACCTCGGTCAACCTCAGCGATTGGGAGACCCTGCGGGGCTGGCCGGCATATTCGCGTATCGGTGGACTGCGCACCCCGGCGCGCCGGACCCTCGGCTCGGACATCGCCGGGTGGGTCGACGCGGTCGGCCCGGCGGTCACCGGGTTCCGTGCCGGTGACGAGGTGTACGGCGACAACCTCCGGCTCAAGGGTGGCTTCGCGCAGTACGCGATCGCCCCGGAGCCGGTACTTGCGCACAAGCCCGCCGGCCTGACCTTCGCTGAGGCGTCGACGATTCCGCAGGCGGGTGTGATCGCGTCGCAGGGGACCGCAGGCGCCGGGGTCGGGAAACGGGTCCTCATCAACGGCGCCGGTGGAGGATCCGGTTCATTCGCGATCCAGCTCGCCAAGCGGCTCGGTGCCCATGTGACGGGCGTCGACAACGCGGGCAAGCTCGACTTCATGCGGTCGGTCGGCGCGGACACCGTGCTCGACTACCGTCGCGAGGACTTCACTCACAGCGGCCCGTACGACCTCATCCTCGATCTGGTCGCGCACCGGTCCGTGTTCGCGTACCGCCGGGCGCTGGCGCCCGGCGGCCGCTACCGCTGCGTCGGCGGCTCGGTACCGACGCTGCTGCGCATACTGACCGTCGGCTCAGTGACCGGACTGCTGACGCACCGGCGGCTGGGCGTGCTCGCCGTCAAGGAGGGGCCGGCGCACTTCCAACCGGTGGCCGAGCTGTGCGTAGCCGGCGAACTCCGTATCCACATCGACCGCAGCCTCACCCTCGACCAGGTACCCGAGGCGTTGGCCCGGGTGGGCGAGGGGCGCGCCCTCGGCAAGGTCGTCGTAACCGTCAACACCTCGTGACACCACCGTCCGTCCTGTAAGGACAGTATCGCGACGTGCCATGGATCAACGGACGGGTCCTACCCTTGTGCGCGGTCACTGTCCCACCACGACGGTGGCGAGTCCGGTTCGTTCCGGGTATCGGGCAGGCGGCGCAGGCGTACCAGGTCCGCCAGCATTGCTCGCTGTACCTCGCCGGGTCTTCCTTTGAACAGCAACCGCTCGGAGATCCTGAGGATCAGCGACGCGACGAACGCGACCACGAGGCTGATGACGGCACCCGTGAAACCGGCCATGTCAGTCAGCCGATCTCTTGCGAAGCCGCCGCCGGTTGAGCGGTCGGATGCCGATCTGCCACGGGCGTGCCCGATGGTACGGCAGGATCGGTTGGCTCAGGGGTCCATTGGGGTAGCGGATGACGGGCTCAGGTGGCGGTGGGTCATGATGGCGGGGTGAAGTGGTCCCGCGCTGTACATCACGTTGAGTCGCTGGCGCAGTCGTGCGCCGACATGGCCGACCGCTCCGCCTCCATCTTCGCGCTGCGCGTGACCCAACTGTGGGCGGTCGGCGACATCCTCGGTCCCGCGCAGGACCTCGAGGTCGCGACCGTCGCGCTCTGCGTCGACCTCCCCGTTGACGAGGTCGCCTGGTGGAGCGAGCCGCCCGGCGCGCAGCACTGGGCGTACGCGACCCGCCTGGCCAAGAACCCGGTACGCCCCTGGTGGCGGTCCGCGCACGGCCCGGTCTGGAACCATCGCATCGAGCGGCCGGCCCTCGTCTGGGACGAGGCGGACGGAGTTCGGGAGGGCGTACTGGCCGCGATGCGTGAAGGGCGCGGTGAAGCCGTCCGGATCGCCGCGCCGGCTGCGGACGAGATCCGCACGCGCCTGGAGGACGAGTTGCGAGTCAGCCTCCAGGCGCTGCGCGCGTGTACGCAGGAGTACGACGAGCGGCGGTGGAGTCCGGGCAAGCTCGCACCGCTGGCGGACGCGCTGTGGCGGGCCAGCGACGGCTATCTGGATGTGCGCGACGCGGTGTGGCCACCCGTCACGGCAGGGTCGTCCGCTCAGGCGTGACCGGCGCCGCGAAGAACGTGGCGAACGGTTCGACAAGCCGGCGGCGCGCGCGGTTGATGCCGTCGTGGCCGCTGCGCGGGATCTGCAGGGCCCGTGCGTGCGGCAGGGCGCGCGCCAGCGCCTCGTTGCTCCGCACGTAGTAGCGTGGGCCGCTGGCGCCGCAGGCGAGGAGGACCTCGGCGGTGATGCCGGCCCACTGTCCGGCCGGGCCGTCGTGGCGCCGGATCTGGTCCGACTCGTCCAGCGTCATCGCGAGCAGACCGGCCATGGTGCGGCCGATCGGGGTACGCGTGAACAGCCGGCAGATCGCGATCTGGAGGCCCAGCGGTAGCTTCGTGGCGGCCGAGTGCGTGTTGATGCCGGCGCCGGTGAGCGCCATGGCCCGGGCGGTGTCGCCGGACCGGGCCGCCGCGCGGGCTTCGTCGAGCCAGGCGCTGGGGAAGCTGCCGTCGATCGATACCGCCGCGTCGTAGAGCGCCAGCCGCTCGATCGGCAGCCGGAGGGCGGCCTGCAAGGCGATGAAGCCGCCGGAGCTGTGACCGATGATGTTTCCGGTACGGGTGTGGTCCAATACCGCGGCAAGGTCGTCGATGTCCTGGTCCATTGTGTACGGTTCCGACCTGGGCGGCGCGTCGCCCCGCCCGCGCCGGTTGTACAGGTGCACGGTGAACCGGTCGGCGAGCCTGGCCGCCAGCCGCCGGTAGATGTCGATGGTCACCCCGCCGCCGTGCACGACGACGATGCCGGGTCCGTTCCCGGTCGTGTGCAGCACGATCTGTGCGCCGTCCGGTGCCGCGATCCGCTCCATCCGTTCACCCCTTCAACCGATAAACCGCGAACGACGTTCGCAGTTTATCGTAGTCTGGTGAGCGACGCATCCCCGCAGCCGATCTGGGCCAGACCCGAGCGCGGCAGCCGCGGCCCGGCCCCCGCGCACAGCCGGGACGACCTGGTCGCGGCCGCCGTCGCGCTCGCCGATGCCGAAGGACTCGGCGCGGTGTCGATGCGCGCGGTCGCCGCGGCGCTGGGTACCGGCGCCGGATCGCTCTACCGGTACCTGTCGTCGCGGGACGACCTGCTCGACCTGATGACCGACCGGGTCGTCGGCGAACTGCGCCCGTACCCGGACACGGCCGGCGACTGGATGGACGCGATGCTGGTACTCGGCCGCCGGCAACTGGAGCTGTACCGGCGCCACCGGTGGCTGCTCGATGTCATGCACCGGGTATCGGGCATGGGACCACACGCGCTGGCCTGGTTCGACAACTGCCTGGGCGTACTGCGACCCGTCCGCTGCGACAACACCGCGAAGTTCGAGGCGATCGCGATGATGACGGGTGTGGTGACCCTCTTCGCGCGCAGCGAGGCGACCACGCAGACGGTCAGCTTTGCCGGTGTCGACTTCACGGCGTACCCGCACCTGGCCGCAGCGCTCGCGCGGCCCTCCGTACCCGCGCGGCACGGTGACCTCTTCGAGCGAACCCTGCGCAGCCTGCTGACGGGACTGCTCACCGACCAATCGTGACCGGTATCGGCCGGCGCCGCGCGCAGCCGGCCACGATGCACGCCACGCCGGTGAGTAACGCGACCGCCCAGGTCACCTCTCTCTCGTCGGTTCCGGAGATGGGGCCGACCGCCACCGCCGTAGCCGTGAACGTGTTGCGCCAGTCGACGTGCGGCGACAGCACGCTCGCCGAGGCCATCGCCGTCCACAGTGGAATGGCCAGCGCGGCGCAGCCGACCAGACGGAGCGCGCCGCCTACGGGTACGGGTGCACCGCGCCGGCGCCTGCGGTGAACGATCGCGGCGGCGGCACCGGCCAGGAGCAGCGGGACGCCGATCGCCAGGGCGGGCTGGAGATGGAGCAGGGTGGCGAAGAACTCCTCGACAATCCAGTATGTACCGTCCGGGAGTGGTCGCGAGCCGAGGACGAGCGCCAGGAACACCGCGACCGCGGCCAGGGCGCCGAGCCGGCGGCGGCGGAGGGGCAGGGCGGCGACCGCCGCGACGAGACAGGCGCAGCCGAGCAGGATGAGGTACGCCTGCCAGCGATCGCGCGTGGGCGGGAGCGTCATCGCGACGGCCAGGCACAGCAGGCCGGCCAGCAGGGCCCGGCGCACCACGACGGGCAGCGCACCGGGCGGGCGCCAGACGTACCAGGCCGCCGCCGCGAGCGCGTCGACACCGCCGATACCGGCGAGCACAGCCCAGCCTGCCGCGACGCCGGCGACGTGGAGCAGCGCTCCCACCAGGTAGAGCCGGGCACTCACGGTTTGACGGTAAAGGCTCGCCGGACCTCGTGTCTGACGGCTATGGGATATGGCATAATGTTGAACTGATGGTGAGCGAAGAGACCGTGGGGCGGCGCCGCGCGCCCGGGCACACGAAGCAGCTGATGGTCGACAGCGCTGTGCTGCTGCTGCGCGAGCGGGGGGTCGCCGGGGTGACCGTCGACGCGGTACTCGCGCGCAGCGGGGCGCCGCGCGGTTCGGTGTACCACCACTTTCCGGGTGGTCGCGACGAGCTGATCCTGGAGGCGGTCCGGCGGGCCGGTGACTACATCGCCGCGATGGTCGACGAGGCCGCCGCCGGCGGCGACGCCCGGCAGGCGCTGCGGCGGTTCGTCCGGTTCTGGCAGCGGACGCTGGCCGACACGGAGTACCGCGCCGGCTGCCCGGTCGTGGCGGTGGCGGTGGACAGCCGGGAGGGCATGCCGCAGGCCGCCGACGTGGTGCGCGAGGTCTTCGCGCAGTGGCAGGCCAAGCTGGCCGACCTGCTGGTCGAGGACGGGTTCGACAGCGAGCGGGCGGGGCGCCTGGCCACCCTGGTCATCGCGGCGATCGAGGGCGCGGTCATCCTGTGCCGCTCCCGCCGCGAACTGGGCCCGCTCGACGATGTCCTGGCCGAGATGGCCCCGTTGCTGGAGAAGTCATGAGCGGCCGGCTCACCCCGTGGCACAAGCACATTCCGGCGCGGATCGAACCCTGCTGACCCGGACGCGTTGATCAACGCATGTCGTTACTTTACCTGACTTGGCGCGGGCCGCGTACCAAAATGATGCTTCTCGATAGGCCGGTACCGCGGGCCTGGCCGGTCTTCGCGGCCCGGCCCCGCGCCGACCCACCTCGTGCGTAACCTACGGCGCTTGAAGGGGTGGCGTGATGAAGGCGCGGCGGAACCTGGCGCGAGTACTGGTGCCGGTCGTGGTCGCGGCCGGCCTGGCCTGGCTGGGACACCCGGCCGCGGCGGCACCCACCCCGCCCGGCGGGGGCGGCCGGCCGAACCGGTTCGATCCGCACCTCGACGCGGCATCGGTCCGGCCG
>DATEJJ010000043.1:0-2783 GCA_035278125.1 Rugosimonospora sp. | reverse complement strand
CGCCGTGGCTGTGGTTGAGGTAGTGCGCGCGCCGGTCGGCGTTGAACCAGGAGTCGCTCGGCAGGCTCACCGCACGCCTCCCCGCGCCGACGGTGTGTATGATTGGTGACTGAAAGCCCCGGACCGACCTATGACCGCTCGCGGTTACGTCGCCGGGGCATCTCTCTGCCCGGCGTCCGGATGCGGCACCACCAGGCTCCGGTAGAAACCGGCGAGCCGATCGGCCTCGTCGTAGGTCAGGTCGGCCGGAACCGTGATGTCGATCAGTAGACCTCGACGCAGCGGGAACTGCAGGACCAGCGTGTAGCCATGACTGGCCGTTGACTGGTTTAAACCGCCATCGGTGCGGCGGGAGGTGTCTGCCCAGCCGGCGTCGCCGGACAGTTCGCAGCGGTACCACTGCAGGCCGGTGCGCAGCCTGGTGCGGTACGTGGCGCCGCTGCGGAAGCGCCCCCGCCGCTGGGTCTCGAAGGCATCGACAAGCTCATCCGGGGCGAGATCCTCCACCGCGGTATCAGGGGAGATCTCGAACTCCCGGACGACCGTGCGCCAAGCGGATCTCACCGCCTGCGCGGTGGCGCGGTTGACGCGAGATTCGTCGATCACCTCACCGAGGAAGGTGAGCAATCCGGCAACCGTGCCGGTCGCCTGATCTACCGTCACGGCATGACGCTACCGCGCCGTGCAAAACTTGTCGAGACAGGTCAGCTCTCCGGCTCCAGGAGCACCGAGATCGAGTTGACGCAGTGGCGCGTGTTGGCCGGCGTGAAGCCTTCGCCGCGGAAGACGTGGCCCAGGTGGGAGTCGCAGCGGGCGCAGCGGATCTCCGTGCGTACCATGCCGAGGCTGCGGTCTTCGATCTCCTTCACCGCGCCGGGCAGGGCATTGTCGAACGAGGGCCAGCCGCAGTGCGAGTCGAACTTCGTGTCGCTGCTGAACAGTTCGGCGCCACACGCGCGGCAATGGTACCGGCCGCGCGTCTTGGTGGAGACGTACTCCCCGACCCACGCGGCCTCGGTACCGGCCTGGCGCAGAACCCGGAACTCCTCAGGCGAGAGGCGTACCCGCCACTCCTCTTCGGTGGTGGGCAGTTGACTCGTGGGTAGTTGCTCAGCCATGCGCACAACGGTACGCGTCCTGTGCCGGGTGCCCCGTCGTTAGGCAGGGCATGGCTAGCTTCCGGCGTACTCGCCGTCAGGTGCTCGGCCACCACCTGTACCTCGGCGCGCTCGCCGGGAGCGGGCTCGCCATCGCGGTGGGCCTCTGGCTGCTGGTCCGCCGGATCGGCGGCGACACCGACCCGCGCGGGTACCTCGCCGGATGGCTCGTCGCGGCCCTGCTGCCGGTGGCGGTCGCGCTGGTCACGGCGGTGGCGGGGCGGCGTACCGGGGTGGACGCGGATGACGCGGGGCTGCGCCGGGTACCGGCCGCGGCGGACGGGTACTGGCCCTGGCCGCGGGTCGTGGACATCCGGGCGCAGCGGCGGGGGGCGCGTACGGTCATCGCGATCGACCTCGACTCCGGGGTGGTACTGCGGCTGCCCGCGCCGTACCACGGGCGGCTGCTCGGGGCGGACCCGGAGTTCGAGCACAAGTACTTCACGCTACGCAACCTCTGGGAGACCCACCGCCGCGCCAGCGCCCGCCCACCCGCCTAGGCGCCTTGGCCGCGGCCGAGCCGCTGGCGGAGAGTGCGTACCGTGGCGACCACCTCGGCTGGGCGGCGGGTCAGGTCGCGCCAGGTGAAGCGCAGGACCGTCCAGCCCTCCGCGACCAGCCGGTTCTGCCGGTCGCGGTCGCGCTCGAACCGGTCCGGCGCGATGTGGTGGGCCCGACCGTCCACCTCCACGACCAGGCGCTCGCGGCCGAAGACGATGTCGCCGATGCCGATGAGCCGGCCCCGCCGGTCGTGGATCTCGGCGTTGGCCTGCCAGCCGGTAACCCGGCCCACCTGGAGGAGGTGTGCGGCGAGCCGCTCGGCGGCCGAGTGTGCGCCGGCGCCGGCCGCCTGGGCCAGCCGCGCCATCCGGGCCGCTCCATGGCGTCCGGCGAACCCGCGTACCCGCGAGGTGAAGTCCTCCAGCGTGATCCAGCGCTGCTGGAGCGCCCGGTCGAGCAGATCCAGTGCGGCGGGGTCGGGGAGCAGGCGGACGCAGTCGAAGACGGTACGCGGGCGGCTGGTCACCGGGATGCCCCCGAGCAGGTGCACGTCCCATGGGTGGAGCGGGTCGCGCAGTACCTGCCCTACCGGGTGGCGCGGGTGGCTGTTGCGGGCCAAGGCGACGCACGGCACCGAGTCGGGGACGGGCATCGCATACATTCGCGCGGCCGAGGGACCGGCCAGCACGGCGCCGGGTACCGCGAGGCTGGCGGCGAGGTCCCGGGTCCGGCTGGTGACGTGGGTGGCGGCGGTCGCCAGCACCGGGCCGAGCACCGGTACCCACTCGCCCGTGGCCAGGCGCCGGCGGATCTGGTACGTCGAGTACCCGCTGCGTCGGGCCTGGGCACGGGTGAAGAGCCCGCGCTGCCGTGCCGCGGTCTGGGCGAGTGCCGCTGCGTCCACGGCGACTCAGCGTGCCCGACTCGACCGCAGGGCGCGACACCCGCGGCCGGGGGCTGTGGATAACTCGCCGGATGATCGGACTCGTGTTTCGCGGCTACGCGGCGGCTGCGGCGCAGGCCAGAGCGTAGTCATGCAATAGATCAGGGTCGCTGTGACCTGGGCGAACCGTCGAAAATCTCGTAGCGATCAGTGTCTTGCGGAGCTTGGTGAGCATGTCCTCA
>DATEJJ010000042.1:0-2710 GCA_035278125.1 Rugosimonospora sp. | reverse complement strand
GGCAGGGTGGCCGGTGCCGGCGCCTCGCCCCGCCGCTGCGGTACGGACAGCCCGCCGGCCAGGTCGAGCAGGGCCTGCGGGTTGCCCTCGGCCGCGTGCGCCAGTACCCCGGCCACGTCGCCCGCGGGTACCAGGCCGGCGAGGACCGCGAGGCTGGCCCGGTGGTCGAGCGGCCCGAGGGGGTACTCGGGAATGCCGGCCACGGGCCGGTCCGGCGCCTCCGCGGTGATGAGCACCGCGACCCGGGTCCCCTGCAGCCGGCGCGCCACGAACGCCACCACGCCCCAGGACGGCTCGTCCAGCCACTGGGCGTCATCCACGCAGCACAGCACCGCCCGCTTCTGGGACAGCCGGCACAGCACGTCCAGCGCGCCCACGCGCAGCGCGAGCGGCCGGTCCGGTCCCTGCTCCGGACCGCACTGCTCCGGACCGCACTGCTCCCGGCCGCACTGCTCCAGGCTGTGCAGCAGCGGCTCGGACAGCGGGCGGGTCGCGTGCAGCAACCGGTGCAGCGCGGCGAAAGCTACCCCCGCCTCGGTCTCCTGACCGCGCAGCCAGATCGCGCCGCCGGCGGCGGCTGCGGCCCACTCCAGCAGCGCGGTCTTGCCCAGGCCCGGGGGGCCGTGCAGGATCAGCGCGCCCCCGTCACCGGCCGCGGCGGCGGCCAGCAGCGCCGAGATCGCCGACTGCTCGGCGTCCCGGCCGGCAAGCCAAGGCAGGGACGTCGATGAATTTCCCACGCGCCTAGTGTTACTCCTTGGTAACTTGAGCGGAAGGGGTCAGCGGGATTCCGGCGGCGGCGCTCCGCCGGCCAGCAGGGCCTCGGCCACCATGGTCCGGGCGTAGAGCACGAACCGGCCGATCCGGTAGGCGTTGACCAGTCCGGCGTCGCGCAGCGCGGTCAGGTGCTGGGACACCCCGCCCGCGGACAGCCCGGTGCGCCGGGCCAGGTCCGTGGTGGACGCCGGAGTGTCCAGTTCGGACAGCAGCAGCGCCCGGGACCGCCCCAGCACGGCGGCGAGCGCCTGCGGCAGGTCGGTCCGGTCGCGCTCCCACAGCCGCGCCACACCCCGCGGCGGGTACCGCAGGGTGGGCTGGCCGGGGCCGTCCAGCTTGGCGAACACGCGGGGCCAGGCGTACACCGACGGGACCAGCAGCAGCCCGCGCCCGCCCAGCGGTACCGACCGGCTGAAGTACTCGTTCACCACGTACAGCGTGTCGCTGTCCCAGCTCACCTGGGGATCGAGGTCGGCGAACAGCCGCTCGGTGCCGCCCTCGGTGAGCCGGCGGGCCCGGTACAGCACGTCCCCGTCGAGCAGCCGCAGGATGCGCGGCCAGTACGGCGCGAGGACCAGCTCCCAGTACTCCCGGATGATCCCGGTCAGCCGCACCAGCCCCGCCTCCGGATCGGTGTACAGCGGGTCGAGCCCCGGTGGGCGCGGGCCGGGCATGCCGTCCAGGATGGCGCGCACCTGCTCGGCCGGGGTGGCGCGCAGCACGGCCAGCTCCAGGTCGAGGTCGGGCTGCGGGATCGACGGCGGCGGGCTGACGAACCCGGCGATCATCCGGGTGGGTACCGGCACCAGGTCCGACAGCATCCCCCAGTCCAGCCCGCTCTCCGCGAGCAGCGGCCGCGCCTGCTCGGTCCAGGGCCGGTGCAGCGGGTGGTCGGCCGGGTTCTTGAGCACCCGCACGCTCGCCACCACCTCCCACAGCGGGGAGAGGGCGAACCGGATGTGGGTCAGGTCGTGCGGGGTGAACGAGAGTTCGAGCACGGCGCCTCCGGTTCGATTCAGCCCATCCTAAATTCCTGGAGCCGCCGCGCTGGCCTGGGGCATCGTCGTCGGGTCAGACCTGACCGAGGGGATAACTCATGAAAGACAGCACCTTTGTGCTCGGTGGCGACCTGCCGGTGTACCGGCTCGGCTTCGGCGCCATGCGGCTGTGCGACCCGGACGAGTGGGGCCCGCCGGAGGACCGCGCCGGTGCCATCAAGGTGGCGCAGCGCGCGGTGGAGCTGGGCGTGACGTTCATCGACACCGCCGACTCGTACGGGCTGGGCGCCAACGAGGAGCTGCTCGCCGAGGCGCTGCGCCCGTACCCGGAGGGGCTGGTGATCGGCACCAAGGCGGGGCAGAGCCGGCCCAGCCCGGACGTGTGGCAGCCGCTGGGCCGCCCGGAGTACCTGCGCCAGCAGTGCGAGCTGAGCCTGCGCCGGCTCAAGGTGGACCGCATCGACCTGTACCAGCTGCACCGCATCGACCCGCTGGTACCGGCGGCCGACCAGTTCGGCGCGCTCAAGTCGCTGCAGGACGAGGGCAAGATCCGCCACATCGGGCTGTCCGAGGTGACCGTGCCGCAGCTGCTGGCCGCGCAGGAGCAGATCGAGGTGGTCAGCGTGCAGAACCTGTACAACCTGGCCGACCGCCGGCACGAGGGCGTGGTGGAGTACTGCGAGCGCGAGGGCATCGCGTTCATCCCGTGGCTGCCCATCGCCGCCGGCGCGCACGCCCGGCCCGGCGGCCCGCTGGCCGCGGTCGCGGCCGAGCTGGGTGCCACCCCGGTCCAGGTGGCGATCGCCTGGCTGCTGCACCGTTCCCCGGTGATGATCCCCATTCCGGGTACGAAGTCCGCCGCGCACCTGGAGGAGAACCTCGGCGCGGGCGACCTGGAGCTGACCGACGAGCAGTTCCAGCGGCTCGACCAGCAA
>DATEJJ010000041.1:0-16659 GCA_035278125.1 Rugosimonospora sp. | reverse complement strand
CAGCGTGTACCGGCCGGACAGCGTGCGGCAGGAGACACCTACCAGACGACCGGAATCCGCACCCGTACGGGGGTGACCAGCGATGGCACAGGTACTGCGACTGCTCGGCAGCAGGTACGTACTGGTGCTGCTCCTGCTGCTCGGCATCGGTACCGTCATCATCATCGGCCGGGCCCTCGGCGGCCCTGGCAGCCCGACGGGCGTCACCGCCGGCGTGGCCTCGGCCGCCCCCACGGTGATCGCGTCGGGCGCCGAGGATGACAGCGTGCAGGCGCCCGAGTCCCCTCCCGGGCCGTCCACCAGCCCCGGCGCCACCCCGCCGCAGACCGAGGCCACCCGGTTCCTGACCGCCTGGCTGAACCACACCACCGTCACCCCGGACGCCTGGTATGCCGGCATGAAGAAGTACATGACGAGCAACCTGGCCGGCGAACTCGCCGGCGTGGACCCCGCCGACGTGCCCGCCGCCCGGATGACCGGCCCGGTGACACTGATCGACCAGGCGGCCGACCTGGTCCAGGCGTCGATCCCGGTCGACTCCGGTGTGGTCACCCTGCGGCTGCTCGCGACGAACGGGCGGTGGCTGGTCGACGGTGTCGACTGGACCCGCGCATGAACGTGTTCGCGCGGCCGGGCCGGGCGCTGGCCGTCGGGCTCGGGCTGGTCGGCCTGCTCGGCGTGGTGTGCTGCGGCGGCGCCGTCGCCGCGTACGTCTACAACGTGGCGCGCAAGGAGGCCATCAGCGCGCAGAGCCAGAACCAGATGAACACGAACATGAGCTGCGGCGGCCAGGTGGTCAACGCCGCCATGAAGCTGCCGTCCATCAACTCGCTCAGCCAGGAGCAGATCCACAACGCCGCCGTCATCATCAGCGTCGGCCAGCAGATGAAGGTACCGCCGCGCGGCTGGGTGATCGCCATCGCCACCGCCATGCAGGAGTCCACCCTGCACAACTACGGCAACCTCGGCGCTCACAACGACCACGACTCGCTCGGCCTGTTCCAGCAGCGCCCCAGCCAGGGCTGGGGTACCCCCGCCCAGGTCATGGACCCGGTCTACGCCTCCCACAAGTTCTACGAGCGCCTGCTGCAGGTCGCCGGCTGGCAGAACCTGCCGCTCACCGTCGCCGCCCAGCGGGTACAGCGCAGCGCCTTCCCCGACGCGTACGCCAAGCACGAGCCGCTGGCCACCGTGGTCGTGAACACGCTGACCAACGGCGCCGCCCGGGCCGTCGGCGCCCTGGTCACCCTGCAGTGCCCCACGCAGCGCCAGATCGCCGCGTCCGGCTGGACCAACCCGGTGCCCGGGGCTCACCTCACCTCCGGCTTCCGTACCCCCAGCCGCCCCACCCACAACGGCGACGACCTGGCCATCGCCAAGGGCACCCCCATCCTCGCCGCGTCCGCCGGCCTGGTCACCCTGGCCAAGTGCGACGCGGCCACCGCCGGCAGCGCGCCGCTCGGCTGCGACCAGGACGGCGGCCTCAACGTCAGCGGCTGCGGCTGGTACGTCGAGATCCTGCACGCCGGCAACGTGATCACCCGGTACTGCCACATGCTCCGGCAGCCCATGGTCCAGGTGGGCCAGATGGTGACCGCCGGCCAGCAGATCGGCGTGGTGGGCGACTCGGGCCACTCCAGCGGCCCGCACTGCCACTTCGAGGTGCACCTCAACGGCGACCGCAGCTTCAGCGGCGCCGTCGACCCCACCCCCTTCATGCGCGACAAGGGCGTCACGCTGGGCGCTTAGCTCGCTCCACCCGGCGCCTGGCCGGTGGACTATCCTCCGCGTAGCGAATTCGTGACTGATCCCGCACCCGGAGGCCACTGCGTGACCGACGCCTGGCTGCCGCAGAACCCGGCACCGATCCTCCCGGCCCCCGCGATGGGCCGCGACGACCTGCGCGGCAAGCGCGTGATGATCGGCGTACCCGGCACCGGCTGGCGTACCGACCTGCGTGCCGACGCCCCCGTGGTGCAGGGCAGCCGCACGTACGTCCCGGTGCTCGGCGAGCAGGAGTGGTACCGCGCGGAGGTGGAGCAGACCGAGGTCTTCGCGCCGCTGGTACCGGTCGAGCGGGTCTGGGTGGAGGTACCGGCCGGCAAGCCCGCCGGCGATCCGGCCCGGGACCTGTTCTCCCGGCTGGTGTCGCTGGACGCGCCGCCCCGCCGCGACCCGGTACCGGCCCGCGAGGCCCTGAACATCACCGGCCGGCGCGTGGTACGGGCCCACCCTTCCGGCGAGCGCCGCGACCTGCGCGCGGTCACGGAGGTGTACCAGAACGGCGAGGGCGACATCTGCATCCGGGTGGCCACCGAACTCGACTGGTACCGCTGGGGCTGGGCCGGCCAAACCCCCAAAACCCTAGAAGTCCCCGTCTACCTCCTCTGGACCGAGTAGTTCCTCGTCCCTGCCCCTCGGCCGCGCGGCCCCTTGCTTTCCGCGATCTTGGATTGGTTTTGTTGTCCTGGGTGCAAAAGGAATCCAAGATTCAGAATGCTCGTTGGGGTTATCCACAGGGGGTGTCGCGGAGCGGGGGTTGTCGGTACCCTCGTTGCGGACGGGGGAGGGTCTGTGGCTAACCATCGAACCGACGATCCGGACAACAAACCGACTGGCCCGTCATATCCAGGGCTCCAGGTCGACCTGAATGGTATTGACGATTTCGTCGCCACGTTGCGCAAAGAGGTTGAGGGCAACCTGCTGCCCCAGATAGACCGGCTGCTCAGAGCGTATGAGGGAGGCGTCTGCTTCGGGCTCGTGTCGTACAGCGAAAACATGGCCGCGACGCAGCAGGTGTACCACAAGTGCCTGGTGCGGATCAGTTCTCTCCTAGGCGGATACGTAGCCGCCGGCCAGGTACTCGCGGCAGCGGCGGAGCAGATCGCCAACGAATACCGGAATGCGGACGCGATGGCCGCCGCGACGACGCAGTCCACTGCGGCTGCCATCAGCGATCGGGTACAGGCGTCCCAAGATCTGTTCGAACCGCCGGCGCCCCACTGGGACAAGCGGCACAGGGAGCAGCTATGACCGACGGAGTCCCCGCGATCGGTCCAGGAGGATGCGGTACCTGGTCGTCCTTCACGGTGCCGGAGATCTGGTCGATGCTGGCATACGAGGACGCGACGCTCTCGGTCGACCAGGCGACGGCCTGGAACAGGACGTACGACCTACTCGCCTCGCACGCGCAGAACCTCCAGACGCTGCGGGACAACCTCGCGGAACGCTGGCCACCGGAGCGCAACGAGGCGGCGGCGGTATTCCTGGAGTACCTGGACAACCTGATCGACTCGGTCCATCCGGCCAGCTTCGCGTCGTCGAGTAATGCGGTGGTGCTGTCGGACCTTCTGGACACTCTTGAGGGTGCGAAGGAGAAGCTGGCGCCTCTCCATGACCAGTGGCAGGCGGCTGCCGCGTCGGGTACGCCGGACCCGAAACTCCAGGCGGACCTGAATACGCAAGCGGCAACCATCATGTCGAGTACGGACGTGGCGGTGTACCAGCACGGCCAGCGCTTCGTAGTCCCCCCAGAGTACGAACCTCCGGTACCACAATATGAAACCTGGACGCCATTCCAACCTCAGCCTGGACCCAGTGCACAACCAATTCGTTGGCCCATCAAGACGGGTACACATGATGTCCAATCGGAGAGACGCGCCGACCAAACCCCCTCAGAGCCAGGAGACAGAGGAAGACGGAGTTCAACTGGATCAATCGATCTAGCCTCCACAACGTCGAACACACCCACTCTCAGCGGGCGTCGACAAATTGCCAGGACACCCGATCCAAAAAGAGTCGCCCCACGTACACCATCGCTTATTACGACACCTTCCGGTCGTGCCCTGAGACCGGGCGGCATCATAGGCGATGATGTTCCACCGAAGTCCCTCCGAACCAATATGAAGAGCTTTGGTTCGGGCATCGGCCACGGCGCCCAAGATGCACCTGAGACGCGCGCCAATCAACCACAGAACCACGAGGGCTCTGCATCGAGAGCAGGTGCTAGCTCGGGCGAGGTTGCGCGCGAATCTCGCGCAGGCTATTCGGGGTTTGGTGGGCTGCCAGGCGGAGCCGCTAGCTCTTCTAGCCGTCGCCGGGATCGCCAAGACGATCACTATGTGGATTGGCCCGTGACCACAGGAGTACCACCCGTACTTGAGCACAACCCGAAATTCGACAACCACGAACCCGGACCAGGCGTTATCGGGATCGACCGGTGAGGCTTCAAGCCTGGGCGCTGGTGCTTGTTGGCTGCACCAGCCTAATCCAGACAGTGAGCTTGCCAGCCTATGCGGACTCCGTACGAGATTCGGAGTGGTATCTCGCAACACTTCAGATCCCCGAAAGCCACAAGATTAGTCAGGGCGAAGGTATAATAGTTGCGGTAATTGACACCGGCGTGAACGCGCGACAGCCCGAACTGTCCGGCAATGTTCTCGTAGGGGCGGATGAGTCTAGAGGATTCATCGGAAATGGCTGGCAAGATAGCAGCGGCCACGGCACGGCGATGGCGAGCCTAATAGCTGCTCATGGCAAAAATGAGAGAGACGGCGCGTTAGGCATTGCACCCAAGGCCCATATTTTGCCAGTCCGAGCCGCTGCCTCCGGCAACGTACTTCCCGAAGATGTCCGCAAGTCAATCGCATGGGCATTGCAACATCACCCGAAAGTAATCTGCATCGCGTCCGGAGGCCCCCAGAGTGATCTATGGAAGCCTGCGCTCGATGCTGCTTTGGCCTCGGACGTCGTGCTAGTCGGCGCGGTTGGCAATCGCAACGAGGGGGCCAAATCTGTAGTATGGCCGGCCGCGTATCCGGGCGTAATCGCGGCCGCGGGTATCGATCGAGCGGGCCAGCACGCTGACTTCTCGGTCACCGGCCCCGAGGTCGTGCTGTCCGCACCGGCCGTAGATATCGTCACACCCGGTCGCAACGGTCAGTACATAACAGGAAGCGGCACAAGCGCCGCCACCGCCATCATCGCCGGAGCCGCAGCTCTCGTCCGGGCCAAGTTCCCCAACCTCCCCGCCGCCGAAGTAGTCCACCGCCTGGAGGCCACCGCCACCGACGCCGGTCCCCCCGGCCGGGACGACCAGTACGGCTACGGCATCCTCAACATCGTCCGCGCCCTCACCGCTGACGTGCCGCCCCTGGCCACAAGCGCCCAACCGAGCCCCACAACACCCAACCCAGGCGCCGCACCACGCAGAAATACCAGCAATCTCCCCCTCACCGGCATCCTGCTCGCCCTGTTCCTCGCCGCCGGCGGCGCCGTGGCACTCATTACCATGCGCAGACATCGGCACTGACCCGCCGATACGTGATTCACCCTCGCACCGGGCTGCTGGGTTACCTTCATCGGGGAGGAGGTGCGAGCGTGGCACGGCGGCGGGTGAGCATCGAGCGGGCCGCCGCGCTGCAACGCCGCGTGACGGCCGTCGCCGACGTCGCGCAGGAGGCACTTGACGGGTACGCGCCCGAGGCGGCGCCGGTCCAGCAGTATGCCGAGCAGCACGAGCTTGCCGCGCGGCTGCGGGCGGCGGCGACGCAGCTGGTACCGGACTGGCTCGGGGCGTCGCTGGACGTGTTCCCGTCGAGTAGCCCGCTTCCGGCTCCGGGCGCGGGTACCGAGTTGCCGAGGTACGTGCGGCTCGGGGTGGCGCAACCGGTGGACGACGCACGGTTCCCGGTGGTGGTGCCGCTGGGGAACCTCGCGATCGACGCGGACGCTCGGGATACGCGCGCGGCCGGGCTGCTCAGCAGCCTGCTGCTCCGGCTGGTGGCGGCGACGCCGGCGGGCATGCTGTACGTCCGGGCGGTGGACGCGACGGGTACGGTCTTCGGACCGTTCGGGGCGCTGGTACCGGCTGGCCTGATGGCGGAACCAGCGGCGGACGCGGCGGGGTTGCGGGCCGCGCTGGACGAGGCGGAGGAGTGGGTCCGGGAGCCGGGACGGCAGGTGATGCTGCTGGTGGTGGCGTCGCTGCCGGAGCTGACCGAGGACGCAGACCTGGACCGGATCGCGGCGCTGGCGCAGGACGGGCCGGCCAACCGGCTGCACCTGATCGTGGCGGGCTGGCCGCCTCCGCCGCTGACCCGCGACTCACCTGAGCAGCCGCTCAGGCATGCGACTCAGGTGACGCTGCGCAACCCGTACGCGATCGTCAGCGATCCTCCGGGCGGGACGTTCGGGGCGGCACACGCCCTGAATTCGCCAGTTTATCTGGATGATTGTCCGCCAGCGGAGTCGATCCATCAGGTCTGCGCGCAAGTCGCGGCGCAGGCGGCGGCGAACGGGTCGACGCTCGCTGAGCTGCTGCCGCGCAAGCTGTGGCAGGAGGATGCGACTGCGGCGCTGGCGGTGACGGTGGGGCGAGCCGGCGATACATCGCTGACGCTGCAGTTCTCGGAACTGACGCCGCACTGGTTGGTCGGGGGCGGGCCAGGCGCTGAAACGCCGGCATTCCTGATGAATATCCTCTATGGACTGTCCACCCGGTACAGTCCGGCGGATCTGGTGCTTTACCTATTGAGCTTCCGGGAGGAAGAGGGCCTGCCGGCGCAGTTCGTGCCGGCAGCCGGTGACCGGTCGTGGATGCCGCACGTCCGGGCGGCGACGGTATCGCCGGACCGGGCGTACGCGCTGGCCGTGCTCCGCGACCTCGAGACGCAACTGGCCGAACGCCAGACGAATACGCCACGCGTGGTATGTGTGATCGAGGATTTCGACGTGCTGGTGCGAGGTGACGACCGTACCGCGAATGAAGCCCTTGCCTTGCTTGATTCCTTGGCTCGCAAGGGTCGCACCTGCGGTGTCCATTTGTTGTTGTCGGCTTCAAGCCTGCACGGTCTGGAGGCGCTGCGGACCCGGCGGGACTCGCCGCTGGGCCAGTTCCCGGTGCGGATCGCGCTTACCGGCGGCGGCGACGTGCTGGATCGGCTCAACCAGGCGGCGAACGACCTGTCGCTGAGTGAGGCGGTAGTCAACACGGCGGGCGGCCTGGGCGGTCCGGTGGGGGCGTCGCGGGCGCACGAGCGGCTGGTGACGTTCCCGGATCCGTTGCGACGACCGGAGATTCTTGCGACGCTGCGGCACCGGCTGTGGGAGGCGCGACCGCCGGGCGCGGCGCCGCCGCACGTGTTCGACGGGCGCACGCCGCAGCACCTGCCGGCGGCACTTCCGGTGGCGCCGCATCCGACAGCCTACCTCGGGCGTTTGATGGATGTGCCGCTGTCGCTGGCGGGTTTCACGCTGAGCCCGGAGCCGGGCCGCCATCTGGCGGTGCTGGGCCCGAGTGAGCTGGGCGCGGACATCCTGGACTGCGCGGCGCGGTCGCTCGCAATGCAACACCGGCCAGGCTCGGTTGATTTCGTGCTGGCGTCGTTCGCGGCGGCGCGGGCGAGCGTGGCGCGGCTGCTCGACCAGTCGCTGCGCACGGTGGGTCACCGCAGCCGGATGGTGGATGCCGCCGGATTCAAGGAGATTGTCGACGACCCGGACCTGACTTGCACATACGTCATCGGCTTCGGTCTGGACGCGGCGCCCGGCGCGGGCCTGCAACCGCTGCTGGTCGGCGGGCCGGCCCGCCAGGTGCACCTGCTCGGCTGGTGGCGCGGGCTGCGCCGGCTGCGCGAGGAGACGGACGGCACGCCGGCCGGGCTGGTGGTGCTCAACCTGCCGGCGGCGGAGGCGTCGCTGCTGGTCGGCGACGCGGCGATGGACTGGCAACCCCGACCCAACCGGGCGCTGCTGCACGACCGGGACAGCGGCCGCACGGACCTCATCCTCCCGTTTGTCCATTCTGGACGGTCGGGGTGACGGCCTGGGACGACTATCTCGCGGCCGCGCAGCGCCTCGACGCGGCGCGGCGGGAGGCGGCGTCCGTGGTGGCCGAGCAGGCGGCGGCTGCCAAGGCCGCGCGGGAGCAATTGGCGGGGGTACGCCAGCGTGCCGCGCGGCAGCGCACGCGACTGGTCGCGGTTGCGAAGACCGAGGGGGTACCCGCGCCGGACGAAACCGTTGCCGCAGCGGAGTTGGCCGCGGCCGAGCATGCGGTGGGTACCACGCATCCACCGGTCACACCGGTGGCGGTGTCGGCGGCTCTGGGCGAGACGGTGGCCACAATGGACACAACAGACGCCATTCTGTCCACATTGGAGGATTCGGGCCTGCGTCGGCTCCGGCGCGCTCGCAATCCTCTGGTGTATCTGAGCTTCGCGGCCGTGAGCGTGCTGTTGCCGCTGATCACCTTCCATGCGGCCGCTAGCAAGTTCGTGCTGATCCCGACGATCGGCTGCGCGGCCACCCTGCCGATCATGGGGTACGGGCTGGCCTGGGTGACGGTCGGCCTACGGCACGGCAGTGGCCCGGTGCGGCGTACCCCGGTCCTGGGCGCCGCGGTGACCGTTGGCACGGTGGTGGCGCTCTACACGCTGTACCTGGTACTAGCGCTGGTACACGCCTTCTGATCCCAGCATGTGAACATATCCTGTCCGGTTCGCCGGACTTTATCCACAGCTGGCGATCGCTCGTTGCCGCCCTCGACCGGCCCGGCGTCTGATGAACGGGTACCCGGAAGCGGAGGATGCGATGAAGTTCAGCGTGAACGCCGCGGCCCTGCCCGGCCTGAGCCAGCTGATGGACCGCCGCTGGCAGGACCTGACGGACGGGCGCGGCTACGTCGCCACCAACACCCAGATCGAGCCGGGCCAGGAGGGCATCCTCAACTTCCTCTGGGGGCAGCACGAGAAGATCGTCGGCGCGGTCGACGACTTCCTGGCCAGCGTCGCCGACGGGTACGCCGCGCCCTACGCCACCGCCATCCGGGAGGCGGCCGGCTACTACCAGCGCACCGACGCGCGAGCGGCGGCCCGGGTCGACGCGACCATGCCCGGCGTGGACGACCCGGGCAAGCACGACGCGTCGAGCGCGCGCGCCGACATGGCGCTCGGAGCGGGCGTGTTCGCGGACCGGGTACACCCGACCGACCGGTACATCGCGCCGGCTGACCACGGGGCGGATGCCGGCTCCGGCTTCACCACCCTGGACACGCTGAGCCCGACGAGCGACGTACGGGAGATCATCTGGCAGGTCACCTCCATCGCGGTGGACTTCGGCCTGCTGGACCACCCGTACGACGTGCTGGCAGAGGCGGTGAAGCCGTTCTCCGGCGACTGGACCGCGTTCGCCCGCTGCGCGGATACGCTCCAGCACCTGGCGGACGGGCTGGCCGACTCAGGTACGGCGGTGCTCGACGGGGTGCGCACGGTACCGCGCGTGTGGACCGGTAACGCGGCGGACCAGTGCGCCGGTGGGCTGGCTCGGTTCGCCGGGGACCTGACGGTGGCGGCTGGTCCGCTGCGCGCCACCGGGGAGGCGTACGCGTCCACCGCCGAGCAGGTCAGAGCGCAGGCCGAGGCGCTCGCGGCGCTGCTCACCATCCTGATCGACGAGGTGGTGGAGGTGGCCCTCGACACCGTCAGCGGCGGGCTGTTCACCCAGGTTCAGGTGGTCACCATGGTCGAGGACACGGTGCAGACCGTGCTGAAGATGCGCCGGGTGGTGGCCGCCGCCTGGGACGTCGCGCGCGCGTTCGTCGAGAACGGGTCGGTCGCCACGGCGAACCTCGGCGTGATCCGGGACAACCACCCGCTTCCGGCGCTCACCGCCGACCTGCCCAGCCTACCCCGGTGACCGCGATGAATGCGCGGTACGAGCGCCTGGCGGCCAGCGGTGACCCGCTGCTGCGGGAGATCGGCGGTCAGCTGGGCCGGGGCGAGATCGCGCCCGCCGCGCTGCTGGCAGTGCCGGAGTACCGGCAGGTGATCCGGCGCGGGCTGGCGCGCCTGCACGAGGTCGCCGACCGGGTGAAGCCGCCGGTCAGGAGTGCATGATGAAGCTCATCGCCTCGGCGCGGGACTTCGCGTCGCACTGGAAGAGCCCGCGTACGGCGGAGGTGACGGTACGCGAGCCCACCTTGTGGATGCCGCGCATGGACATGCACATGTGCTCGCACTCCAGCACAACGATCACTCCGCGGGGCTGGAGCCGCTCCATGAGCAGGTCGGCGATCTGGGTGGTCAGCCGCTCCTGCACCTGTGGGCGGCGGGCGAACACGTCGATCAGCCGGGCCAGCTTGGACAGCCCGGTGATCCGCCCGTCCTCGCCCGGGATGTACCCGATGTGGGCCACGCCGTGGAAGGGCAGCAGGTGATGTTCGCAGAGGCTGAACACCTCGATGTCGCGTACGAGCACCAGCTCATCGTGGTTGGCCTCGAAGGTTGTGGCGAGCACCTCGGCCGGGTCGGCCCGCAGCCCGGCGAACAGCTCGGCATACGCCTGGGCGACCCGGGTCGGGGTACGGCGCAGCCCGTCACGGTCGGGGTCCTCCCCGATCGCGATGAGGATCTCGCGTACCGCCTTCTCGATCCGGGCCAGGTCGACGGCCTCTTCGACCGGCCGGCCGCCGAGGCCGCCGTTGACCAGGCGGGCGGCGAGGAAGTCCAGCTCCGCCCGGCCGTTGGGTCCGTCGTCAGGCTCGGTCGATGAACCGTCGCGTAACGGTCCCGGTGCGGCGGCGAGCTGGCCCGATAAGCCAGCGGGCCGGTCGTCGACCGGCCCGTGTGACGGCTCAACGGTGTTGCTCAGCGGGAGCCACCGTCCTGTACGCCTGGCAGCGCGCCACTGGACAGCGCCTGGATGCCGTCGGCCTCGGCCTGCGCCTTCAGCGCGTCTTTCTCCGACGGCGTGAGCACGGGCGGCTGGTCCGATGGCTGGCGCTTGCCGAAACCGTTGTACGGCGCCATCGGTGGCCGCTTGACCACCCGGGCGCAGAGGCGGGCCATGTCGCTCTGCGAGATGGTCTCCTTCTCGATCAGCTCCAGGACGATGTTGTCCAGCACCTCGCGGTACTCGACCAGGATCTCCCAGGCTTCGTCGTGGGCCAGCTCGATGAGGGAGCGCACCTCGGTGTCGATCTCCGCCGCGATGGCGTCCGAGTAGTCCCGCTGGTGACCCATGGTCCGGCCGAGGAACGGCTCGTTGTCGTTATGCCCGTACTTGACCGCACCCAGCTTCGAACTCATGCCGAACTCGGTGACCATGGCCCGCGCGATGCTGGTCGCCTTCTCGATGTCGTTCTGCGCGCCCGTGGTGGGCTCGTGGAAGACCAGTTCCTCGGCGGCCCGCCCGCCCAGCGCGTACGCGAGGGTGTCGATCAGCTCCGCGCGGGTCTGCGTGTACTTGTCCTCGGTGGGCAGCACCAGCGTGTGCCCGAGCGACCGGCCACGCGGGAGGATCGTCACCTTGTGTACCGGGGCCGAGTGCGGCAGCGCCCAGGCGACCAGCGCGTGCCCGCCCTCGTGGTACGCGGTGATCTTCTTCTCGTGCTCGCTCATCGCGCGGGTACGGCGCTCCGGGCCCGCGATGACCCGGTCGATCGCCTCTTCGAGGAAGTCGTTCGTGATCGCCCGCTTCTCGTTCCGCGCGGTCAGCAGGGCGGCCTCGTTGATCACGTTGGCCAGGTCGGCACCCGTGAACCCGGGGGTACGCCGGGCCACCGAGTCCAGGTCGACGTCGGGCGTGAACGGCTTGCCCTTGGCGTGTACCCGCAGGATCGCCTTGCGGCCCTCCATGTCGGGGGTGTCCACCGCGATCTGCCGGTCGAAGCGGCCCGGGCGCAGCAGCGCGGGGTCGAGGATGTCCGGCCGGTTGGTGGCGGCGATCAGGATGACACCGCCCTTGGTGTCGAAGCCGTCCATCTCGACCAGCAGCTGGTTGAGCGTCTGCTCCCGCTCGTCGTGCCCACCGCCGAGGCCCGCGCCCCGGTGCCGGCCGACCGCGTCGATCTCGTCCACGAACACGATCGCGGGGGCGTTCGCCTTCGCCTGCTCGAACAGGTCGCGCACCCGGGAGGCACCGACGCCGACGAACATCTCCACGAAGTCCGAGCCGGAGATCGAGTAGAACGGCACCCCGGCCTCGCCCGCGACGGCCCGCGCGAGCAGCGTCTTACCGGTACCGGGCGGGCCGAAGAGCAGCACGCCCTTCGGGATCTTCGCGCCCAGCGCTTGGTACTTGGCGGGGTTCTGCAGGAAGTCCTTGATCTCGTGCAACTCCTCGACGGCCTCGTCCGCACCGGCCACGTCCGCGAAGGTGGTCTTCGGGGTGTCCTTCGAGATGAGTTTTGCCTTGGACTTCCCGAAGTTGAGGACCCGGGAGCCACCACCCTGCATCTGTGACATGAACAACAGGAGCAGGATCACGAGCACCGCGATCGGCAGCAGGTTCAGCAGCAGGCTCAGCAGGACACTGTCCTTGGTGACCTTGGTGTCGACCGGTCCGTCGATCTGGCCGCCCTTCTGGGCGTCGATCACCTCGTTGTAGACCGTGTCGATGGCGGTCGCCGGTACCTGCGCCTGGATCTTGTCGGTCGTCGTCCCGTTGAAGGATTCCTTGTTCTTCAGGTCCAGATCGATCGTCTGTTCCTTGTCCTCGATCAGGACCTTGTGGACGTTGCCCGCCCGGATCTGAGCGAGGACGTCAGACGTGTTGACCTTCGTGTAGCTGGCGCCGCGAGTGAAGAGCGAACTCAGCGCCAGTGCGCCGATGATCACAAGGATGATCCAGACCATCGGCCGCCGGAAGAAACGGGTACGTTCCATGCTGTTGTCGAGCGCTGCGCGCCCAGCTCCTCCAGATCGTGAGACCGCTATCTGCCCGTAGCCGCCGATGCCTGCGGCCGCCCACGCCGGCACACCGACGGGACACCGGAGTCCCGGTTATTCGACGGTACACCGTGCTAAGGGCTGCCGTGTCGCGGCATCCGGCGCGGAGAGAACAAACACGACAAACTAGCAGTTAAGCTCTCCGCGAATCTCAGCGGGATCTCAGCGCGTCACGCCCGGGCGTACACCTCGCTCTTGAGTACGGCCACGTAGGGCAGCTCGCGGTACCGCTCGGCGTAGTCGAGCCCGTACCCGACCACGAACTCGTTGGCGATGTCGTAGCCCACGTACTTCACCGGCACCTTCACCTGGATGGCGTCCGGCTTGCGCAGCAGCGCGACCACCTCGACCGAGGCCGCCGACCGGCTCTCCAGGTAGCGGAGCAGCCAGGACAGGGTCAGCCCGGAGTCGACGATGTCCTCCACGACCAGGACGTGCCGCCCGGCGATGTCGCGGTCGAGGTCTTTGAGGATGCGCACCACACCGGAGGAGGTGGAGCGCTGTCCGTAGGACGACACCGCCATGAACTCGAGTTCCACGGCCCGACCCTGGCGGCCCATGGCCCGGGCGAAGTCGGCCATGAACATCACCGCGCCCTTGAGCACGCCCACCAGAAGAACCCCGTCGACCTCCGCGTAATCGGCGGCGACCTGCTTGGCCAGTTCAGCGATCTTGTCGCGGATCTGGTCCTCGGAAACGATCACGCGGTCGATGTCCGCGTCGTACCAGTTGCCGTGAGACATGGCCACAAGCCTGCCGCATGCACCGAACCCACACCCCGCCGGGTAGCCCCGCCCGGCGGGTCGCCGGCGGCACGCCAGCCGCGCGAGCGAAGCGAGCGCCAAAATTACTGCTGCCCCGGGTACCAGCGGCCGGGTGTCCGGCTGTCGGCCGACCAGCCTGCGGCGACCGCCAGACCCACGAGCGCGAACAGAGCGATGAAGAACAGACCCAACATGGCGGCGAACCTCCGTATGCCGTTTCTCCTGGTTGCCGCCGGTGCGCACCGGACTCATACAAGCATCGGCCAGTTCCTCACCCCGAGCCAGTGGCAGAAAAGTCATTTGACATCGATTTTCTGCCACAGCGTCGCTAGACTGGCCACATGCTCACGAAGGTCGCCACGCTGGCGCTCGACGGCATCGCCGCGTTCGAGCTGGGCGTGGTCTGCGAGGTGTTCGGCACCGACCGGCGCGCCGACGGGTTCCCGTACTACGACTTCCGGCTGTGCAGCCTGGACGGCAAGCCGGTGACCACCGCGTCCGGCTTCCAGCTCACCCCGCACGGCGGGCTGGACCCGGTCGAGGAGGCGGATCTCGTGGTGGTACCGGCGCACCCGCTGGGTACCCAGGCGCCGGCAGAGATGCGCGACGCGCTGCGCCGGGCCGCCGAGCGGGGCGCGTACGTGCTGAGCGTCTGCTCGGGCGCCTTCCTGCTCGGAGAGGCCGGACTGCTGGACGGGCGGCGCTGCACCACCCACTGGCGCCACGCGGACGAACTGGCCCGGCGGTACCCGGCGGCCAAGGTGGAGCCGAACGCGCTGTACGTGGAGGACGGTCCGCTGCTGACCAGCGCCGGTACCGCCGCCGGCATCGACCTCTGCCTGCACCTGGTACGCAAGGTGCACGGTTCCGCCGTGGCCACCGCGCTCGCCCGCCGGATGGTGGTACCGCCGCAGCGCGACGGCGGCCAGGCGCAGTACGTCGAGACGCCGGTACCGGCGGCGCCGGAGGCACCCACGCTGGAGCCGCTGCTCGCGTGGCTGGTGGAGCACCTGGACGAGCCGGTGACCGTGGAGTCGCTGGCGCAGCGGGCGCACATGTCTCCGCGTACGTTCGCCCGCCGGTTCCGGGCGGAGACGGGTACCACCCCGCACGACTGGCTGACCGGGCAGCGGGTGCTGCTGGCCCGGCAGCTGCTGGAGGATACCGACCTGAGCGTGGACACGGTGGCCGCGCGGTCGGGCTTCGGCGACGCGGCGATGCTCCGCCACCACTTCACCCGGCGGCTGGGCGCGTCACCGCAGGCGTACCGCAACACGTTCAGATGCCGCGACGAGGACGAGGCGGCGTAGCTAGTACCCGACGGCGCAGCCGTCCGCGCGGGCCTCCGAGCCGGCCACGTACCCGCCGTCCGGCAGGCGCCAGATCGCCTGGCCGAAGCCGTACACGTCGGAGTCGTTCACGGACGCCTCGTGCCCACGGCGTCGCAGGTCCGCGAGCGCCTCCGGGCCCATCTCCGGCTCCACCACGACCTGCCGGCCGGTGTGCCAGTACCAGCGCGGCGCGTCCAGTGCGGCCTGCGGGTCCAGCCCGTCGTCCACTGTGGACGTGATGAGCTGCAGGTGGCCCTGCGGCTGCATGTGCCCGCCCATCACGCCGAACGGGCCGACGGCCGCGCCGTCCCGGGTCAGGAAACCGGGAATGATCGTGTGGTACGGGCGCTTGCCGCCGGCCACCACGTTCGGGTGTGCCGGGTCGAGGGAGAAGCCGCAGCCCCGGTTCTGCAGCCCGAAGCCGAACCCGGGTACCGCGACGAACGAGCCGAAGCCCATGTAGTTCGACTGGATCAGGCTGACCATCATGCCGTCGGAGTCGGCGGCGCAGAGGTATACGGTGCCGCCGCGGGCCGGTTCCCCGGGTGGCGGGTCGCCGGCCTGCTCGGTGATCAGGGCCCGGCGGGCCGCCGCGTACTCCGGGCTGAGCAGGCCGGCCACGGGTACCGGGACGGCGGCGGGGTCGGCCACGTAGGCGTGCGCGTCGGCGAAGGCGAGCTTGATCGCCTCGATCTGCCAGTGCCGGCGCCGCATCGGGTCGGTGCCGGGCAGGTCCACACCGTCCAGGATGGACAGTGCGACGAGCGCGGCGATGCCCTGCCCGTTCGGCGGGATCTCCCACACGTCGTACCCGTGGTACCGGGCGCGGATCGGGTCCACCCAGGTGGATTCGTGCGCGGCCAGGTCACTGGCGCGCAGCAGCCCGCCGGTACGCTCGGCCGCGTCCACGATGCCCTCGGCGATCTTGCCCCGGTAGAAGTCCTCGGCGCCCGACTCGGCGATCAGCCGGAGGGTACGCGCCGCGTCCGGGTTTCCCCACAGCTCACCGGCCCGGGGCGCCCGTCCGTCCACAGTGAACACCCGACCCCACTCGGCGAACTCCGGACCGGACAGGGTCACGTACCGCTCGATCGCGGTACGCCAGTGCGCGGCCACTCCGGGCGACACCGGGTACCCGCCGGCCGCGTACCCGATCGCGTCGGTGAACAGGTCGGCGAACGGCAGGCTGCCGAACCGTCCGTGCAGGTCACGCCAGCCGCCCGGTGCTCCGGGTACGGTGACGGGAACCCAGCCGTACGGCGGCATGCAGGCGGCGGCCCCGGACTGCGCGCCACCGAGCGCCTCGCCGGCGGCGCCCGCGCGGGAACGGGCCAGGTTCAGGGTCATGGCGGCGGGCGCGCGGCCGGAGGCGTTCAGGCCGTGCAGGTCTGCGCCGTCCCACACGAGGGCGAACAGGTCGCTGCCGATGTCGTTGGAGCCGGGCTGCACCACGGTCAGGGTGATCGCGGTCGCGATGGCGGCGTCCACCGCGTTGCCGCCGTTGCGCAGGGCGGCCAGGCCAGCGGCCGCGGCCAGCGGCTGGCTCGTCGCGACTGCGCCGCGCGGCGCGTACAGAGGCTTGCGCGAAAGGGCCACCTGCTGATCCTCACGGGAGGGACGGGCCTACGGCAAGGTGTCAGCGCGCCACACTGGCGGCGGAGTGGGGTACCAGCCGGTTGCCGTCCCGGACCACCTGGTACCCGCCGGGTAACGCGACCGGTCCCTGCCCGCGCCAGTCGCAGACCAGCGCGTCCAGCGCGTCGATGTGGCGGCTGGACAGCGCGCCGCCGGGCGCGCCGAGCCCGAGCGCGAAGCCACGCAGCACCCGGGTGCGCA
>DATEJJ010000040.1:0-2619 GCA_035278125.1 Rugosimonospora sp. | reverse complement strand
GTCCGGCATCGCGCTGGTCCGGGAGCTGACCGGGCTGGACGCGGCGCTGGACCGGGCCGATCTGGTGATCACCGGGGAGGGTTCCTTCGACGACCAGTCGCTGCGCGGGAAGGTGGTGGCCGGGGTGGCCGGGGCCGCCCTGGAGCGCGGCCTGCCGTGCGTGGTGCTGGCCGGGCGCAGCACGGCCGGGCGCCGGGAGGCCCGGGCGGCCGGTGTGACCGAGACCTATAGCCTGGTCGAGCACTACGGCAGCGTCGAGGCCGCGATGGCGTCGCCGGCCGAGGGGCTGGTCGAGCTGGCCGGGCGGGTCGCCCGCCAGTACTCGAGGAAGTGACCGCAGCCACGGGTGCCGAACCGGCGACCCGTGCGACGATGGGAATGTCGTCCGTACCGGCTACGTTGGGCTGGTCGGACCCGTACACCGTGCAGGGAGCTGGAGACCGTGACCGTTACCGACAGTGAGCAGGGCGCCAAGACGAGCACCGTCATCCTCACGGATGTCGCCGCGTCGAAGGTTAAGGCACTGCTCGACCAGGAGGGCCGCGACGACCTGCGGCTGCGCGTGGCCGTACAGCCGGGGGGCTGCTCGGGTCTGCGCTACCAGTTGTTCTTCGACGAGCGCCAGCTCGACGGCGACGTCGTCGACGAGTTCCCGACCGAGGGCGGTGCCGTCGAGGTCGTGGTCGACCGGATGAGCGCTCCCTACCTGACCGGCGCGACCATCGACTTCGCCGACCGGATCGACGCGCAGGGCTTCACGATCGACAACCCGAACGCGTCGGGCTCCTGCGCCTGCGGCGACTCGTTCCACTGACCCAGGCCCGCCCGTAACAGGGCAGGTATCTCCAGGCAAGCGCGGCGTCGCGTCCCCGACAGCGGGGGCGCGGCCGGCCGCGGGGCGGGGCGGACCCGGATACCGGACGGTACGCTAGCGTGGCCGTCCGCCCCGTCCCTGAACCCGAGGTCCCCATGAAGATCGCGGTCACCGGCTCCATCGCGACCGACCACCTGATGCACTTCCCCGGCCGCTTCGCCGAGCAGCTGCTGGCTGACCAGTTGCACAACGTCTCGCTGTCGTTCCTGGTGGACGACCTGGTGGTGCGGCGCGGCGGGATCGCCGCCAACATCGCGTTCGGCATGGGGCAGCTGGGCCTGCACCCGGCGCTGGTCGGTGCCGTGGGCGCCGACTTCGCCGACTACCGCGCCTGGCTGGAGCGGCACCACGTGGACTGCGAGTCGGTGCACGTGAGCGACGTCTCGCACACCGCCCGCTTCGTCTGCACCACCGACGAGGACATGTGCCAGATCGCCTCGTTCTACGCCGGCGCCATGGCCGAGGCCCGCAACATCGAGCTGCTGCCGGTGGCCGAGCGGCTGGACGGTCTGGACCTGGTGCTGATCAGCCCGAACGACCCGGTCGCGATGATCCGCCACACCGAGGAGTGCCGCCAGCGCGGGTACCCGTTCGCGGCGGACCCGTCGCAGCAGCTGGCCCGCATGTCCGGCGAGGAGGTACGGCAGCTCATCGACGGCGCGGCGTACCTGCTCACCAACGAGTACGAGAAGGAACTGCTGGAGTCCAAGACCGGGCTGTCCGACGCGGACGTGCTGTCCCGGGTCGGGATCCGGATCACCACGCTCGGCAAGGACGGCGTACTGATCACGGGCCGGGATCTCGACCCGGTGCGGGTACCGGTGGCCCAGGAGGTGCAGGCGTACGACCCGACCGGGGTCGGCGACGGCTTCCGGGCCGGCTTCTTCACCGCCCGCTCCTGGGGCCTGGGTCTGGAGCGCTGCGCGCAGGTGGGCGCGCTGCTGGCCACGCTGGTGTTGGAGACGGTCGGCACGCAGGAGTACCAGGTACGCGGCGCGGACTTCGTGAAGCGGCTGGCCGCCAGCTACGGCGACGACGCGGCCGACGAGGTGGGCACGTACCTCAGCTGACGCGGCGTACCTCGTAGGCGTCCGGCTCGGGCGCCCCGAGGTACGACTGGCCGCGCATCCGGCACCACGCGGGGATGTCGTTGGCCGCCGCCGGATCGTCGGCCAGCACCCGTACCACGGCACCCACGGGCAGGTCGGGCAGCCGGCGGGCCAGCGCGATCACCGGCAGCGGGCAGCGCTGCCCCCGGCAGTCCAGGACATCCGGTTCGACCACCGTCAGAGCCCCGCCACGCCGGCGCGGGTACGCAGGTCGGCGACGATGCCCGGAAGTACGTCGAGGAAGCGGCGTACCTCCGCCTCGGTGGTACCCCGGTGCAGCGACACCCGCACGTTGCCGTGCGACAGCACCCCCATCGCCTCCAGCACGTGGCTCGGGCGCAGCGTGCTCGCGGTACAGGAGGAGCCCGAGGACACCGCGAAGCCGGCCCGGTCCAGCTCGTGCAGCAGCGCCTCCCCGTCCACGTACAGGCAGGAGAAGGTGACCAGGTGGGGCAGCCGGTCCACCGGGTCGCCGACGACCTCGACATCCGGTACCGTCGCCGCCACCTCGCGCCGGACCAGGTCGACCAGGGCGTGCAGCCGGCGGGCCTGCTCCGCCTGCTCGGCGAGGACCGCGCGCAGCGAGGCGGCCGCCGCGACGATCTCGGGCAGGCCCAGCCCGCCGGGCGCGTCCAG
>DATEJJ010000039.1:0-4281 GCA_035278125.1 Rugosimonospora sp. | reverse complement strand
CGGCCCAGCAGGGCCGGATCGGCGCCGGGGCCGACCGCGGTGACCACGCCGCCCACCCCGTTGCCGGGCACCAGCGGCGGCCGCACCGGGAACGGGCCGCGCCCGGCGCGCACCTGCGTCTCCACGAACGTGACGTTCGCGAACGCCACCTCGACCAGCACCTGTCCCGGCCCGGCCACCGGGTCCGGCGCCTCGCCGGGCTCCAGCACCTCGGGACCGCCGAACCGCGCCAACCAGACCACCCGCATCCCCGCAGCCTCCAACCTGAAGTGCGCGTGAAGTCAAGCCCGCCCGGTATGCCGTGATCGTGCGGCTGGACCGGCGCGGAGCGATACTCGAAACTGTCTCGCAACACGAGGACGACACCGGTGTCGTATCTTCGCCCGCAACCACCCACAGGCACCAAGGGGGCGATCCGGATGACAACAGTCAAGCGGGCGGCAGGCGGAGACCCGCCGCCAACCAGCGGGGCACCGGGCGAGGTCCGGGAGGGCAGCTACGGCGCCAAGGTGGCCGCCGTCGAGCCCGGGGGCGCCGAGTTCATCCCGCTGGAGGAGCGGCACGGCCGGCCGCTCGACCTCCTCTGGACCTGGATGTCCCCGAACCTCGAATTCGCCACGGTGTACGTCGGGGTCATCTCGGTGCTGTTCTTCCAGCAGACGCTGTGGCAGGCGACCCTGGGCATCATCGTGGGTACCGCGCTGGGCTCCCTCACCCAGGGCCTGCTCTCGATCCGCGGGCCGCGCCACGGGGTACCGCAGATGGTGCTGTCCCGGATCGGCTTCGGCTTCCGCGGCAACATCCTGCCGGCCGGCATCAACGCGGTGGTGGCCGGCGTCGGCTGGTTCGCCGTGAACAGCGTCAGCGGCGCGCTGGCCCTGTCCACCCTGCTGCACCTGCCGAAGCTGCTCAGCCTCGTCATCGTGGTGGCCGCGCAGGTGGCCATCGCGTTCTTCGGGCACAACCTGGTACACGTCTTCGAGCGGTACGCCTTCCCCGTCCTCGCGGTCGCGTTCCTGCTCGCCACCGTGTACAGCCTGGCCCGGGCGAACCCGGGTGCGGCCACCGGTGGCGGCGGGTTCGGCGGCTTCCTGGTCACCGTGGGGGCGGCCTTCGGGTACGCGGCCGGCTGGAACCCGTACGCCGCCGACTACACCCGATACCTCCCGCCGGGCAGCAACCCGCGCGCGGTGGCGCTCTGGCCGGCGCTGGGCGTCTTCGTCTCCTGCGTGGTACTCGAAGTGGCCGGGGCCGCCTCCGCCACCATCGCGGGCGGCGCGACCGACAACCCGACCGCGGCGTTCACCGGGCACCTGCCTGCCCTCGTCGCGGACCTGACCCTGCTGGCCATCGCGATCGGGGCGGTCTCCGCCAACGTGCTGAACATCTACTCCGGCGCGATGTCCTTCCTGGCGCTGGGCATCCGGCTGCCGCTCGCCGCGCGGCGGGCCATCGTCGCGCTCGCCTTCGGCGCGATCGGGTTCGTGCTGGCCTGGTCGGGGCTGCACGACGTGAAGGAGTACGAGAACTTCCTGCTCATCATCTCGTACTGGATCGGGCCGTGGCTGGGCGTCTACTTCATGGACTGGCTGCTGCGCCGGGGGCGGCGGGTGGACGGGTTCCTCTTCGACCGGCGGCACAACCCGTGGGCCGGCGTGGTGGCCATGGCGCTGAGCATGGCCGTGTCCATCTCGCTGTTCTCCAACCAGGACGACTACAAGGCGCCGGTACCGAAGCACTTCCCGGCGTTCGGGGACATCACGTTCGAGGTGGGCTTCGTACTGGCGGCGGCGAGCTACGCGTGGCTGTTCTGGTTGCAGCGGGACCGGCGCGCGGAGGCGATGCTCATTCCGGCCGCAGGAACGTGACCTCCTCCTCGGCGCCGTGCCACGTCACGGTCGTCCGCGCCGGCCGGGTACGCGCCACCACCCGGCCGGCGCGCAGCACCAGGTACCGGGGTGCCACCAGCCGCAGTGCGTCCACATCGGACGGTGCGTCGAACACCACCAGGTCGGCCGGGCCGCCGGTACGCAGCCCGTAGTCGGTCAGGCCGAGCGCGGCGGCCGCGTTGACGGTGACCATGTCCAGCAGGCGGTGCAGCTCGTCGCGCCCGCTCATGTGGCCCAGGTGGGCCAGCACGAACGCGGCCTGCACCGGATCACCGTAGCCCAGCGGGTACCACGGGTCCATGATGGAGTCGTGGCCGATACAGACGTTCACGCCGGCCTCCTGCAGCTGCTTCACCCGGGTGTGCCCGCGCCGTACCGGTCCCGCGTCGAACCGCCCCTGCAGTACCGCGTTGTCCAGCGGGTTGGTCACCATGTGCAGCCCGGCCCGCGCGATGTTGGCCACCAGGCGGTGCGCGTACGCCGCGTTGTACGAGTGCATCGCCGTGGTGTGGCTCGCGGTGACCCGGCCGGACATGCCGCGCCGGATCGTCTCGGCGACCATCACCTCCACGAACCGGGAGTGCTCGTCGTCGGTCTCGTCGCAGTGGATGTCCACCCGCAGCCCGGACTCCTCGGCCAGCGCGAAGGCGTACCGCACCGACTCCACGCCGTCCTCCCGGGTCAGCTCGTAGTGCGGGATGCCGCCCACCACGTCCGCGCCCAGCTCCACCGCGCGGCGCATCAGCTCCCGGCCGCCGTCGAAGGACAGGATGCCCTGCTGCGGGAACGCCACCAGCTGGAGGTCGACCAGGCCGCGCGCCTCCTCCCGCAGTTCGACCAGGGCGCGCAGCGCGACCAGCTCCGGGTCGCACACGTCCACATGGCTGCGCACGTGCAGCACCCCGTTGGCCAGCTGCCAGCGCAGCGCCCGCCCGGCCCGGGCCTTGACGTCCGCAATGGACAGACCCTTCACCCGCTGCGCCCAGATCTCGATGCCCTCGAACAGCGAGCCCGAGGCGTTGGCCCGCGGCTGCCCCTCGGTGAGCACGGCGTCGAGGTGGATGTGCGGCTCCACCAGCGGCGGGGTGACCAGCCGGCCGCCCAGGTCCAGCACCTCGCGGGCCGGGGACGACGGGGGTACCAGACGGCCGTCCCGCACGCCCAGGTCGACGAGGCCGCCGGGGGTGCGGGCGTTGCGGAGGACCAGATCGATCATGGCGGTACGGTAGCGGACGCGGCGAACCGGCGCAGTTCCCGGCGCAGCGCCACGCCCAGCCGGTCGGCCCGCACGTGCAGCTCGTCGCGCGGGCGCAGCGGCAGGCCGGGCAGCCGCATCCGGCGCTGTAGCGCCAGATCCTCGGCGAGGACCGCCTCCTCGAACGCCACCTCGCGGGCCACCACGTCCGGGCCCGGCCGGTCCACGCCGCCGATGCCGTGCAGCAGCATCTTGGTGTATATGCGGCTGCTGTCCCGGTCCTCCGGCTGCACGAAGAACAGGATCGTCTTCACCGCGCCCGCGTCCAGCTCCGCCAGCCGCAGCAGGAGCTGGAACGGGGCGCGGTACACGTAGGTGGCGCGGCGCCGCTGGCGGACCGGGCGCAGGCCGGCGGCCACCCCCGGGTCCCCGGGGTTGTCGAACCACTGCTCCTGCACGCTGCGGCAGCCGTCCGGCTCGGCGGTCACCCGGTACGGCGGGACCACCCACTCCTCCCCCGCGCCGAACGTACCGGCGTGCACGAACGGGAAGTGCGCCACGTCGAGGAAGTTGTCCGCCACGATACCGGCGGGTGCGGGGGTACGGGCCGGGGGCAGCCACGCGCCCACGTACGCCGCGTCCTCCGCGTCCGGCTCGTCGAACAGCGGGACCAGCGGCGCCTGCGGTGCCAGCCAGACCACGCCCCACCGCTCGCACAGCCCGTGGCAGCCGGGGTGGGCTCGTACGCCCCCGGTGTCGCGGCGCACTGTCCACTCGCGACCGACCAGCCGTACCACGCGCGGCTCATCCGTCACCTCGCTGGACAGCGCGACCGGGTGCCACGCGGCGAGCAGCCCTTCATCCACATTGGACAGAAGCTCGCCCGGCTCCGCCACCGGCAGCGCGGTCAGATCGTCGCGGCGCACCCAGATCGTGCCGGCGTCCTCCCGTACCGACGGGCCGGCGGGCAGGTGCGCGCGGGGCGGTACCGCCGAGCCGGGCTCCTGGGAGGGCAGGTCCACGCAGCGCCCGTCCGGCGCGAACGCCCAGCCGTGGTACGCGCAGCGCAGCACACCCGCGCCCGGGCTGCCCGCGGACAGCGGTACCAGCCGGTGCGGGCACCGGTCCAGCCACGCGACCGGTGCGCCCGCCGGATCGCGCAGCAGCACCAGCGGTACCCCATCCGCGGTGACGGCC
>DATEJJ010000038.1:0-5633 GCA_035278125.1 Rugosimonospora sp. | reverse complement strand
GAACAACTTGCCCGCCGGATCGGACGGGGGTGGGCCGCGATGATCCTTGTTCTAGGTGGCACTGGTCAGATCGGGCTTCCTTTGGTGCGGTCCTTGGTGGCGAGCGGAGTGGAGTTCCGCGCTCTGGCACATTCAGAAGAGTCCGCCTCCGCGCTGAGACTGCCCGGCGTCGATGTCGTGACGGGAGACATCCGCGATGTCGATGCGTTGGCGCGGCACCTGAGTGGAGTCGATCAGCTCTTCCTCCTTACTCCCGGGGACCGGAACCAGGTAGCGCAGCAAAATGCAATCGTGGATCGGGCGGCCAGGGCCGGCGTGGCAGCGATCGTCAAGCTGTCCGTCTACACGGCCGCCCCCGACGCATTCGCCGCGCTTTCCGCTGGCACTGGGAGAACGACACCTACCTCGAGCACAGTGGGCTGAATTACACCATTCTCCATCCGCACACCTTCATGCAGACGATCGCTCGGCAATTCGCCTTCGAGATCCGGCAGACCAGCACGATGTCGGCAGCGGTCCACCCCGATCGAACGATCAGCATGGTGGATTCGCGACGTGAGCGAGGTCGCCGCCGCCGTGCTGCGCAGGAACGACCATCGGCGGGAGACCCTGCTGATCACCGGTCCCGAGGCGCTCTCGTACCCAGATTGTGCCGCCCGCATCGGGGAGCACATCGGTCGTCTGGTGGCGTACCAGCACCTGCCGGCCGAGGAGGTGTTCGCTCGCTTCGTCGCGGCCGGCATGCCTGACTGGGCGGCGCGGCTGCGGGTCGATCTGCACCGGGAATACGACACCGGGACGCGTAAAGGACAGCGTCACCCGACCGCAGTTATGCCGACATCACCGACCCGCACGCCTTCCCCAGCAACGACTCCAGACCCGATGTCGGCATAACCGCGAGGTCGGCCTAATGCGCTGCACATTCGGCGTGCACCGCCGTCTTCACGTGGTCGTAGCCGACGTAGCCGTCACGGACCAGCACCCCCGTGAACCCTGCCAGCACACCGCCGGCGTCGATGTCGGCCTTGCTGCGACTACCAGCGTGCAGCAGCGTCAGCGTCGGGGTACACGCCACGTGCACCTACTTCCAGCCCCCGTCCACCCAGGCGGGGGTCTCGTCCGCGCCAAGCACCGCCGCCGCGCGCAGCAGCATCCGGACCCGGTCGGTGAACGGCCCCAACCGCGCCGCGGCCTCCCGCGCCGCGGCCACGACCGTGGCGGGCGCCACCCGCAGCCCGCACAACACGTCCAGGGCGTGCGTGGCCCGCCCGTAGGGCAGGAACTGCGCCCCGCGCAGGTACGCCAACCGCGCCTTGACACCGGGGCCCACCTGCACCCGCCCGGCCACCCCGTCCGGGGCCTGGCCCACGCTGACCGCCCCACAGTCCGAGCACGTCAAGGACACCACCTGGTACTCCACCACGCGCGGCTTGGGTGGGGGCGGCAGATCGACCACCTGCCGACGCTGCCGAGCAAACTCCTGCGCCCCGGCCAGGTCATGGCCACACCCCCGCATGCCTGCGGCGCGCACTCATGCCTCTCGTCAGGATCATCCACCAGCATCCGGGTAGCTCCCGGCGCTCCGCGCGGCTTGCCCCGCTTGCCGCCCGGCGAACCGGAAGCACGCTTCGACCTGGCCAACCCGTCCTGCGACGGCGGCTGCGAACTGTTCGACGAATTCGTGCCCAGTCGCCGCTTCAACTCCGCCAGTTCAGCCTCAAGCTCACCGATCCGGGCCGCCTGCGCCACGACCACCCGCGCAAGTTCGTCATACGACGGACGCTGCGAATCGGCCTCGGACACCCGCAAACCCTGTCACGCCAACCGATCCCCGCCGATCAAGACACGCCGAGCAGTCGAAGACTCAGCTAAACACGTACATATCAGCTGCCGGCGAGCCCGCCCCGACCACGGCGATTGACGAGCGCCTACGCCTCCTACTCAGACGAACAAGGCAACCGCGACGCTCCTGCTCTTCTCGCGCGGATCGCCCACATGGCGATTCGCCCGGCGCCCCCTCAGACGCTTGACTGACGGTCAAGTCGTTTGCTACCGTGAACCCTCTCGATAAGGAGAAAGAACGCATGAGCGAGACCTCGTCACACGCAGCAGCCGGAAGATGGGACATGGTCTCTAAGACCGCATTTGGCGAGCAGAGAGTCCAGGTGGACCTCAATGTAGACGGCGGAAGCCTGTCGGGGATCATGATCAACGGAGCCGAGACGGCGCCGCTGGAAGACACCTCTCTCGAAGGCAACTCGGTCGCGTTCGTCGCATCGCTCAAGACTCCGATGGAGATGCGCATCGTCGTCAACGTCACCATCGACGGTGACACTATGACAGGCACCGCCAAGGCCGGCGTCCTCCCCGAGGTGCCGACGGAGGGCCGCCGCATCGCGGCTTAGTGGTCCTCGGCGTTAATTCGTCGGGGGTTACGCGGCGAGCGTGAGAGCAGGTCGGTCGTGGGCGGCGATGCGGGCCAGCAGGGCGTTGAGGTCGTTGGTGGTGTACTTCCAGTTGAAGGGTCGGGCGGCGGCGCTGTAGAGGTCTTGGAAGGCCAGCAGTCGGTTCTCCACGTCGGCGAGGTCATAGAAGTCGTTGGGAGTGACGACTTTGCGTTGCACGACGGAGAAGTAGATCTCGCATTGGTTGAGCCAGCTGGCGTGGACCGGGGTGTGCACCATCCGGGCGGTGGGCCAGGCTATGCGCATCCGGTTAATCGCGGCCTGGCCGCGGTGGGAGGAGCCGTTGTCGACGATCCAGAACACCCGGTTGGCGGAGGCGTACGGTTCCACGCTCATGACCTGCTCGACGAGGCGGCCGAACGGGGCGATGCCGGTGCTGGCTTCGCAGCGGCCGAACACACGGCCACGATGTACGTCCCAGGCGGCCAGGTAGGCCAACGCACCGCCCCGCTGGTACTCGTGCTCCACCCGCATCAACCGGGCCTTCCCAGGCGGCAGAGTCGGGTGGCACCGGCACCTCGCCTGGATCGACGTCTTCTCGTCCGAGCACAACACGTAGTCGTCGGGTCCCAGCGGTTGACCGTCCCAGACCCGGGCGTACAGGTCGAGCACCACGGCGGCTTTGCCGGCGAAATCCGGGGCACGTGGAGCGATCCAGGACCGGCACTGCCAGGGCTTGAGCGCATCCGCGGCCAGCCAACGGGCTACCGTGGACGCCGAAACGTCGACGACGATCCCGGCCTCGATCGCCTCGCACGCCAACTCGAAGCTCGACCAGCGCGACAGCGGCATCCCCCGGCTGGCTGGCAGTTCACACGCCAGGGCGACGACCTGCGCCCGCTGCACCGGGCTGAACCGAGACGGCCGGCCCGACCTGGGCGCGTCAACCAGCCCAGCCAACCGCGCATCGGCGTAGCGGCGCCGCCACTTACGCACGGTGTCCTGGCACACGCCCACATCCCGGGCGATGCCCGCGTTGCTGTCACCGTCGGCGGCGGCCAGCACGATCCGCGCCCGTAACAGCATCCGCGCCTGCCCGGTCGGACGGATCAGCGCCACCAAGGCGGCACGTTCCTCGATGGTCAACTCGATGTGGTAAGGGCTGCTAAGGGGCACCGGCATGTTCTGCCAGAACGCGTCGGACCTGTCGGCAGCGACACGCCGCATCCGCTGCGGCAGGATCGAACACGTGCCCAAGCCGCCACCGGAATCGACCAAGACCAGCCTGCGTCAACGCCTGACCGCACACGCCCGGAATCGCTGGCCGGACCTGGCCACCGTGAACGTCCGTTACCGCGGCGTGTTCGCCTACATCGACGGGCAGTTGACCGACGGTACCGTCCTGCCGCTGTGCCGGCTGCGCTACAACGGCTCGGCCAGCATCTGGGGCTTTGCGATCTACCTGGCCAGCCGCGATGGATACGAGGACAACGTCCTACCCAGCGGCCTGCCCGCCGGCAGTCCCGAAGAAGCCCTTGACTGCGCCTGCGGCCTCTACCTCAACGACCCCACCGCCTGGATCCAATCCCCGACGAATTAACGCCAAGGACCACTTAGCTTGGCGTTTAGGGCTCGTCCGTGAATTACATGGTTGTAGTTCCACTGTGGCTGGTGGCTCGTTGAATCCGTGTGGTCGCTGAAGAGGCGTTGACGGAGAAGTTCGCAGCGATACGACCGCATCTGGATGAGAAGCAGTGGCGGGGAACAGTATCTCGGGTCCGAGGCTGAGGCGATCGGCTGGGGTGGGATCGGGTTGGTGGCTCGGCTGTCGGGTGCCTCGCGCACGACGGTGCAGACGGGGGTGGCTGAGATCCGCGCTGGTGTGTGCCCGGATGGGCGGGTGCGGGCGCCGGGGGCGGGTCGTCCGCCGGTCGAGGATGTGCAGCCGGGTATCGAGGCGGCGCTGGAGGAACTGGTCGATCCGGGTACCCGTGGCGATCCGTGCTCGCCGTTGCGGTGGACGACGAAGTCACTGTCCCAACTGGTAAAGGGTTTGTACGGCAAGGGGTTCACGGTGGGCCGCACGACCGTGGCCCGGCTACTCAAGCAGGCCGGGTACCGGTTGCAGGCGACATTCAAGACCAAGGAAGGCGCGCAGCACCCGGACCGCGACGCCCAGTTCGGCCACATCAACGCCACCGCGCAGGACTTCCTCGCCGCTGGAGATCCGGTGGCCTCGATCGACGCGAAGAAGAAAGAACTGGTCGGCGAGTACGCCAACAAGGGCCGGGAGTGGCAGCCCCAAGGGCAGCCGGTGCAGGTCAACGGGCATGACTTCCCGGCCGGGGTGCCCAAGGCGATCCCGTACGGCGTGTACGACGTCGGCGCGGACGCCGGGTTCGTGTCGGTCGGGGTGGACCACGACACCGCACCGTTCGCGGTCAACGCGCTGCGCACCTGGTGGCAACAGGTGGGCCGGGCCCGGTACCCGCACGCGCGGCGGCTGATGCTCACCGCCGATGGCGGCGGCTCCAACGGTCACCGGCTGCGGGCGTGGAAAGTCGAACTGGGCAAGCTGGCCGCCGAGACCGGCCTGGACATCACGGTCTGCCACTTCCCGCCCGGCACGAGCAAATGGAACAAAGTCGAACACCGGCTGTTCTCGTTCATCTCCATCAACTGGCGGGGTCGGCCGTTGACCGACTACCAGGTCATCGTGGAGACCATCGCAGCTACCACCACCAAGACCGGGCTGACCGTCGACGCGGTCCTCGACCCCGGTACCTACCCCACCGGTGTGAAGATCAGCGACAAGCAGATCAAGGCTGTTCCCCTTACCCGCGACCAGTTCCACGGCGAATGGAATTACACCATCCACTCTGGACCGATCCCAGCAGTCCCACCGAACAAGACATCCGGCACGAAATCGACCAGGTAAATCTCGTACCGGCCCTTGGCGTACTGGCGGGGCAACGAGAGGGTGGGGTCCTGCTTGTCGTCGGTGGACACCCGGGCCAGGAACGCCACCCGCACCCGCGTGCTGGTGGGTCCGGCGCGGGCGGTGAGGTTCTGGAAGATCGATGACGGGTGCTTGTCGTTGCTGCTGTTGGTTGTTGGGTGCGTGGTCAACGCGGTGGTCTCCTTTGAGAGGGTCATGGTGGTCGTGCCGGTGTTCCTGTGCGGGTTGGAAGGCCGGGCGGCCTAGCGTCGAGCCTGCTGCGTGGCTCG
>DATEJJ010000037.1:0-8279 GCA_035278125.1 Rugosimonospora sp. | reverse complement strand
CTGCTGGTCGCAGCGGCGAGGACACGCTCAGGGCGGTACCCGGCACCTGCCAGGGTGGCCAGAGTGTGGCAGAGCGCCGGCAGAGCCGGGTCGCCGGCCATACGGTGGGCGATGTCGGGTCCGGCCACGCCGCCGACCACCTCGATCCAGTGGTGGGCGCGGGCGCGGGTGATGAGGTCGTCGTAGACGGGTCCCCAGTAGTGCAAGACGTCAACGTCGGCCCACAACTGTTGGTGGGTCTCGGTGGCGGAGCAGTCGGTGTCGTCACGGCGCAGGATGTCGGCCAACACCGCTACCGTGGCGGTGGGTGGCCCGGGTGGGTGCCCTTCCTGAGGGCCATCGTGGGTGACGACGTAGGCGGTGTTGTGCTGGGCGCCGCGGGTGAGCATGACGTACAACCGTGCACGGGTGGTGTCGGCGTCGACCAGGCTGTGCGTCGTGTCAACGGTGCGGCCCTGAGCGGCGTCGACGGTACCGGCGTAGGCCAGTTGCACATGGGCGGCGACGTACTCGCGGGGTAGCACGGTGGTGGCCGTCGTGCGGAGGTTCTCCACCTGGAGCTGTCCGTGCGGGCGCACCTGCAGGACTCGCCACTGGTCGCGGTTGGCGACGAAGGTGTGCCCGGCGGTGAGGGTTCGGTCATTGCGGCGGGTGACGATCAGGTCGCCCACGCCGACACGGTTGCCGTCGCCCAGCACCATGGTCGGTCCACGTTGGACACGGCCGGCACGGATGAGGATGTGCCGGGCTTGGGCAGCCAGATCAACGGCCTCGGCCTCGGTATGGGTGAGCATCATCGCCTGGCGTCCGGCGAGCGTGTCGGCGGTCCAGGCGGCGATCATCTGGTTAACGAGTTCCCGTCGATGGCCGCCGACGAGCCGGCCTCGCCGGTCGTAGTCGTCCAGAACCGTGATGTCCGCCGCGCGCAGCCGCAGCGACGCCGGGCCTTCCCAGGGTTGGGTGAAGCGGTGCACATCGGTGAGTTCGGCGACCGCGCCCATACCGGCCAGGTAGCGGAACAGGCCACCCGGGCCGACAGCGCTGACCTGAGCCGGATCACCCACCAGGATCAGCTTGCCCCCAACCGGCTGCAGGAGTTGCACGAGCCGGGCCAGATCGTGGCTGGAGGCTTGAGATGCCTCGTCAACGATCACCCACTGCCTCTGCGACAGCGCCCAATCTCCCGGGCTCGTGCCGGCGGGTGGGTGGCTCTGGGCATGCAACCACATGGCGATGTTCTCGGTCCGGATTCCCGGGCCGCCGCCTTCGCGGATGACGACGGCGAGGACCTCGGCCGCGTTCTGACCCACGGTCAAGCCGAGCACCGGCAACCCCGCGCGCAGCCCGGCCTCGGCGACGGCCCGCTGCAGGTACGTCTTGCCGGAGCCGGCCGGGCCGACGACCCCGGTGACGCGGCGCGTGTCGCCGATGACGAGCCGCAGCGCCTGCCGCTTCTCGGCGGACAGGTCCAACCCGATCGCGACCGCGTCGATCACCGCCTGCGGCACGGTGGCCGCGCCCTGGAGAGCGGCGTAGCTGATGACTTCGTGCTCGGCGGCGAGCACGGCGTGGGTGGTCAATATCAGGCTGCGGTGGCGGGTATAGACGCTCTCCCGGTCACTGTCACGCACGAGGGTTGGCGCCCAGTCGACCAGCGCCGGTGGGTTGAGTACGCGCAGCCCGCCGATTCCGCGGGTGATGGCGCGCCGGGCGAGGCGCTGTACCCGGTGCCAGTCCGCGGCGGCCGGCTCATCCCTCACCATGAGGATGCGGCCGATGGCCAACTCCAGGTGTTCGCGGCCGAACACGGCCCGCTCCTCGCCCAGCTCCTGGATCGCCCGTCGTACGGCCAGCCGGTGGTCGCGGCGCACCGCCTCGGCCAGCACGAGCGCGGCGCGTTCATCGTTCTCGATGCCCAGCTCGGCGCGTATGATCGCCGCCAGAATCGCCTCGTCCGGGCCCGTAGGAACCTGCCGGCGAGCCAGGCGCAGCGCCCGTACGGCGAGTTGACCGATGGGATCGCGGACCTTTCCCGCGACGACTCGGCGTACCTGCGCGGCGGTGTCCAATCCGGCTGTCCGGTCTTCCGCGCGCCACCGTTGTTCGGCCTGGCGGGTCGATTCGGCTCCCTGTTTAGGGATTCGGGTGCGCAGCGACGCGTCCTGCGCGCGGCGATGCCACCTGCGCGCGTCCACCCACGTGCGATGCCCGTCCGCGTCCGTGCACCGCTCGCCCATCTCCTGCTCGATCGCGACCCGGCGTTTGGAGTAGTGCGCCACCGATGCGGCGCTGATGCCGACCACCTCCCGGATCTGGGACTCCGGCCGTTGCTGGAACCGCACGCCCAGCCGGGTACGCAGCTGCACCTCCACGGCGCGTTCGTAGGCGGCGCGGGCACCGATCCCGGCCTGGTACACCGCCCTGCCGTCCAGCGCCAACCACCGCCCGCTACCCCCGTGTCCGGCGACTTTCACTTTGGCGGACACCACGATATGGGAATGCAGCTGCGGGTCTTTCTCCCGACTCATCCGGTGGTCGAAAACCATCGCCGCGAGACCCGCAGAATCCACCTGCCGCAGCCCGTCGGTACCGGTTCGGGTAAACGCGCCATGCCGTTGCAGATGATTCAGCACCGCGCGTATCCCGGCATGATGCGCGCCCATCACAATTGCTTTCACCCGGTCGTCACCGAAAGCCCAAAGCAGCGATACCGATTTCACCGGAGAAACCGTGATGTCATACGCCGCAACCGCAGTCCGGTCGGGCATTGTCATAACGTCCTGCCACACTTTCATGTGCTGTTCCACCGTGGCGTCGGGTGGCAGTTTCGCCTCCGCGCGAGCCACCGCCTCGGCCCGAGCGGCGTCGGTCATCGCGGCGAAGCTGCGCCACCGGTGGCCCAGCTGTTCGCCGGTCACCGGGTGCCTGCCCTCGCCCACCAGCAGCCGCATCTGCGGCTCGGTCACGACCCCACGCACGCCGAGCACCGCCGCCCCAGCGCCGGCCCACCACCCGGGCGCCTCGCCGTGCGCGGTCGGGTCGGCGTAGTACGCCGCGACCCGGTCAACGGGCGCGGGACGGAAATCCAGCCGCCCGCGGGCGATCTGGTCCATCAGGTACCGGATGCTGCCGACGCCCGGACTGATCTTGGTGATCGTCAGCATGTAGCAAATACTAGAAGATCAACTCTCCGGTGGGTATTGGAGAATGCAAGGGGTTGTATCACTCGCGGGTAGGGTTGTGTGGGTGAGGCGTACAAGTGCGCTGGTAGGGCGGCATCTCCATCAACCCGAACCATCGAAGGAACAAAAATCGTTTCTTTATGAACGATACCGCAGAGGGTAGGTAATGCGTGCGGCGGTGGCTACCGTTGTCGCATGGCGACCCGGGCAGAGAACACAAGTAGCCCGCCGCCGCGGCAACAGCAACACCCGGCCGCACCGGGCGCCACCCCACCCGAAGCCGCCTCACCCGACCCGGTCAACCTCCACGAAGACGTACCAGGACACCCGAACGCGCGCGGCACCCTACCGATGGCCCGCGAGCTGACCGACCTGGCCACCGAGGACGAGATCCAAGCGCTCGCGCGTACCGCCCCGCCGATGACCACCGACCAGGCCATCCAGATCGCCCGCCTCCTGCACTGGAACCGCAACCGGCAGGATCGGGCCGCATGAACACCTCACCCTCTGCTCGGGCAGCCCGATTCACAGGTGCGCCGCCTGGACCCGGAGACTGAGGACAGAGCACCCAAACCCCCGCGCGCAGACAGACGCACGCCGGGCCCGGCGGGGTGTCGGGCGGGCAGACCCACCCGCCACTCCGCACCGGGCCGCAAACGGTTACGTACCACCGCCCCCGTTCGGTCGCGGCCAGTACCGCTGCACCGTCCGCTCGGACACCCCCAACCGCGCCGCCACCTCGACCGCCCGCGCGTCCGGCCGCCGAGCCAGCACCCTGGCCACACGCTCAGCCGTTGAGACCCCGCGTCGTGTCGCCACCCGGCCACCAGCGGCGCCGACACCACTGCCACCCGCTGACGACACCGCGTCGCCCGGGTTGCCGCCACCCGCATCCTGGGCTGCCGGCGATGGCGCGATGACGGCCGGCGCCAACCGATCCGCCCATCCCCCGTACTCCACCCGCGCCTCCAGTTCAGCGGCCAACCGGTCCAGATCCAGCGTCCGCACCGCGATCTCCGCCATCATCGGGTCACGCTGATCAGCCCGCACCACCTGGGCCACTGCCCGCGCCAGCGCCGGACGGCGCTCATCCGCCCGCATCGCCAACCGCGCGGCATGCAGAGACTCGTACAACCCCAACGGCCGCCACCCACCATCCGCACCGACACGGCCCTCCCGGGCCAGTTCCGCCGCGCGGGCGGTCCAGACCGGATGCCGTACCCTGCGCCACAGCCCATAATCCGGGGCGGTGTCAGCCAGCTTGCCCGCCGCCCGCAGCGCGTCCCGCCGCCGCGCTGCCGAGTGCAGCAACCACAACAGGTACGCCGAACCCGACAGCAACCCGAACGCAGCCGACCAGTACAGGTGCGGCCAGTGCCCAGCCACCAGGATCCCCACCACCACGGTCGCCACCGCGGCGGAGAAGACCCGCAACCCGTAAGCCCGTTCGCCCAGCCGTATCCGCGCGTCAGCCATCGCGGACAACGCCATCGCCAACAACTCAAGACACAGCGCGAACGGCAGCACTGCGACCACCCGCACCACGCCCGGTACACCCGGCGCCCACGGCACGTGCCGGACCGCGACCCACGTCTGGCCAATCACCGCACCACACGCGGCCACACCGTAGAACCAGTACGCCAACCGCGCGGGTGACCACCGCGGCTGCGTAACCACCATTGCGCGGGCCGAACCAGCTTCCGCCCGCCCCTCGCCGTCGCCGAGCGTGCTACGCATCGCCGCCACCCTGCCCCGGACAGGTGACGTACTCGGTCTCCGCGCCGCGCACCAGCTCGGCCTGCAACCGGGTCAAGCCGCCGGCCTGATCCACCGGCAGCCGCAGCCGCCCCGCCACAGACCGCCCGTCCTGCTCCAGCCCCACGAAGTCCACGTCCAGATACGGACTCGTCAGCCACGGAGCGTGCGCCTGGTACAAGCTGGCAGTCACGACCAGCGGACCGGCGAAGCCAGCCGCCGTATACTGTGCAGGCGTACCGCGGTGCGCCTGCCCGGCCGACGTCGCGGTGCGCCGCGTCCGGTCGCACCACACGGGGTGCCGAACCGTAGCGGTTTCGGCAGGCGTCCGCTTACCAGAGCCAACGCCATCAAGATCCTTGCTACTTCTTGCGTCCATTGACTACGGTCAAGAGCCAGGGGCACGATGCGCTGGCGCGGCTGCGCCGGCTGCTTCCGGACTTCGCGTTCGGCAGGGAGGACGCCCGATGAACGACCTGCGCGAGCGCCTGGCCGCCCTGGCCGGGCAGGCGGAGAACTACGCGGACGCGGACGCGGTGCTGCACCGCCTGGCGGCCCGGCGCCGGCGGCGTGCCGCGGTGGCGGCGACGCTGCTGGCAGTGCTGGTACTCAGCGCGGCCGCGTTCTGGGCGGTACACCGGGCCCGGGTACCCCGGGACACGCCGGCGGTACCGGTGCCGGGCGCGCCCGCGCCAGCGGTGCGGTACCCGGTGCGGGTGGATCCGCCCGCGCGACCGGCACCGGCGCTCCCGTCGGATCGGGGCGTGGGCGTCGCGTCCTTCATCTACCTGCCCTGCAGCGGCTGCTCACCGAACCTGGTGCTGCCGGACGGCCAGCAGTACCGGCTGGGTAACACGGCCAACGATCCCGGGCAGATCGACTACCTGGCGCTGTCCCCGGACGGCCGCTGGCTGCGCCGGGTCGAGGGCTACCAGCAGGTCGTGCTGCGCGACCTGACCGGCACGACGGTGTACCACCTCCCCGCCAGCAACGGCCTCGCCGGGCTGAACGGCTGGTCGCCGGACGGCCGCTGGATGCTCGCCACGCAGCGGGGCCAGGGCAGGACGGACGACCGGACCGTGACGGATCTGCGTACCGGCAACACCCACACCGTTGCCCAGAACACCGTGGCGGTGTACGCGAACGGGGACCTGCTGGTGGTGACGAAGCTGGCCTACCGCCGGCTGGACCTGCGCGTCGAGCACCAGGACGGCGGGGTCGTGCGACAGTTCACTGTGGACGCCGGCCGGGCGCTGCGGGGTTCTGAGGACATTCTGGGCTACACGGAGAACGGGCCGGCACTGCCGCGCGGCATACCGCTCAGCGCGGACGGGCTCCTGCTGCTTCCGGTCAGCGGCAACAGCGGCACGGCCCTCGTGATGTCCACAAAGGACGGTTCGCTGGTACGCCGGGTGCAGCTGCCGCAGCCGAGCGCGCCGTACCAGGACTGGGCGGTGGTGGGCTTCGACGGCAGCGGGTTGCTGGTGCGGCACCAGGCGATGGGCGCGCAGCCGAGCCTCGGCCCGTCGGCGGGGCAGCGGCAGGAGCTGAGCCTGCTCGACCCGCGGCACCTGACCAGCCAGGCACTGTGCTCGCTGCCGGCGAACTTCGGCTCCGCGCTGCTGCTGCGGGGCGCGCTGTACGCGATCTGATCCGACTAGTCGGGCGACTCGCGCAGCTGCTTGCGGAGGATCTTTCCGGTGGCGGTCCGGGGCAGCTGCGCGACGAACCGGTACGACTTGGGGATCTTGTACTTGGCGATCCGGCCGAGCAGGAACTCGTGCAGCTCGTCGGCGCCCGCCTGCGCGCCGGGGCGGAGTACCACGATGGCCCGGCCGACCTCGCCCCACTTCTCGTCGGGTACCCCGATGACGGCGGCGTCGGCCACGGCCGGGTGGTCGGCGAGGGCGTTCTCCACCTCGGCCGGGTAGATGTTCTCACCACCCGAGATGATCATGTCCTTCAGTCTGTCCACAATGGAGATGTAACCGTCCTCATCGGACACTGCCACGTCGCCGGAGTGGAACCAGCCGTCGCGGAGCACCTCGGCGGTCGCCTCGGGCCGCCCCCAGTACCCGGCCATCACGTTGGGGCCGAGCACCACGACCTCGCCCCGCTCGCCGGGCTCGGCCTCGGTGCCGTCGGGCCGGGCCACGCGCACGTCGGTGAAGAAGTGCGGCACGCCGGCCGAACCCGCCTTGGTCAGCGCCTGCGCGCGGTCCAGCAGCAGGGTGCCGGGCGACGCCTCGGTCATCCCGTACCCCTGGACGAAGGTCAGGCCCCGATCGAGGTACCGCCGGATGATGGCCTCGGGGACCGGGGCGCCGCCGCACATCAGCGTCCGGACGCTGGACAGGTCCGCGGTGGCGAAGCCGGGCTCGTCGGCGATGGCGTTGAACATGGCGGGTACGCCGAACATCAGCGTCACCCGGTGCCGGGCCACCAGCTCCAGCGTGCGCCGCGGGTCGAACTGCGCCTCCAGCACCACCCGGCCGCCCTTGAGCAGGGTCGGCATGCAGTTCATGTTGAGCCCGGCGGTGTGGAACAGCGGCGCCGAGATGAGGGTCACCTCGTCGCTGGACAGGTCGGCGTCGACCAGCACGTTGATGGCGTTCCAGGTGATGTTGCCGTGGCGCAGCACGGCGCCCTTGGCACGGCCGGTGGTGCCGGAGGTGTACATGATGAGGGCGAGGTCGTCGTGGCCGACCGGCTCGTCGATCGGCTCGGTGCCGCCGCCCGCGACCAGGTCCTCGTAGCCGGTGTCGAGGACGACCGCCACGGGTACCGGCAGCCCGGCGTGCTGCGGCGCGTGGATGAGCACCCGGGCGCCGCAGTCGGCCAGCTGGTCGCCGAGTTCGGCGGCGGCCAGCCGCATGTTCAGCGGCACGAAGACGGCGCCGATGGTGCCGGCGGCGAACAGGGTCTCCAGGTAGGACGGGTGGTTGGGGCCGACGTACGCGACCCGGTCACCCCGGCCGACGCCCAGCCCGCGCAGCCCGTGCGCCAGGCCCAGTACCCGCTCGTGCAGTTCGCGGTAGGTCCACTCGCGACCGTCGTACACGATCGCCACCCGGTCCGGGGTCTTGCGCGCCCGCCGGGCGGTCCACGAGCCGATCCCCTGATTGCGCACGGCAGCGACCTCCTGCCGGAGAGGCTATCAGGGAACCTGATAGCCATGCCAGACCCCGGTGGGGACGAGGTTAGCCGGTGGCCACCCGGTTGCGCCCCCCGCGCTTGGCCTCGTAGAGCACCCCGTCGGCCACCTTGATCAGCTGGTCGGCCAGGCCGCCGGGGACCGGCACCGTGGCGGTCACGCCGACGCTGATCGTCACGATCCCGCTG
>DATEJJ010000036.1:0-4240 GCA_035278125.1 Rugosimonospora sp. | reverse complement strand
CGCCCACCGGCGCCGGCCACCAAGGATATTCATCTGGAACGCTCTCCTCGCGAATCCGCCCAGGCGCCGGTTTCGCTACTGGCTCCCCGCCGGGCCGAGCGACCAGTTACACCCGGGCGGATCCTTGCCGCGCCGACCCCGCCGCCGGGGCCTCGCCCATCCTCACGCTCGGTAAGCGGCATGCGCGTCGGCCGGCAATACCCGGTTCGGAGCGGTATGCAGCGAAATTCCAGCCGCCAGGGGGTCGCGGGCTGTCCGGTAAGCGTGCTATGTGACACCTGAGGTGGCCCGCGGCTGCGCGGACTCGGGGAGCAGGAGGGCGGCGAAGCGGGCGGCCACGGCCACGATGTCCAGGTGCGGGTCGAGCAGCCACTGGAGCTGCAGGCCGTCCAGCACGGCCAGGATGAGCGTGGCCGCGGTCTGCGCGTCGACGGCGGTACCGGGCTGCCCGGCGGTCGCGTCGCGCAGCTCGGCCGCGGCCGCCTCCCGCACCTGGGCGTACCGGCAGGTGAAGTAGGCGTGCGCGGGGTGCTCCGGGCTGGACGCGGCGGCCGACAGCACGGCCCAGGTGCGTACCAGCTCGGGTGACTCCAGGTTGTGCCGCAGCGCCTGGGTCAGCCGCTCGGCACCGGACAGTCCGGCCGCGGCGGCCTCGGTCGAGCGCCGGACGTCCTGCGCGTCGCGCTCGGTCAGCGCCGCGGCGAGCAGCTCGTCCTTGTCCCGGAAGTGGTGCAGCAGGCCGGCGTGGGTCAGGCCGGCCCGGCGGGCGATGTCGCGCAGCGAGGCCCGCTCGTACCCGTGCTCGGCGAAGCTGTCCAGCGCGGCGCGGGCGATGGCGGCCCGGCGGGCGGCGGTCTTCGCATAAGGCCCGCGCCGCACGTCCGCAGGTACGGAAGCACCAGGCGCGGAAACATCAGGGCAATCAGCCCGTAACGATTCAGTCACAAACGTTCCTCGATATCTACCACGATGGTTACCGCGCACTCTAGCGTCCACGCCAAAACCTGCCAGCCTGGTTAGTGATCGGAGGGGCCGCGATGGCGCGACACTCGGGAACCCGGATCCACGCGGCCGGACTGGCCGTCGCGGTGGCCGCCGCGCTCGCCGGTACCCCCGCGACCGGCGCCCACCACGCGAGCGTCGACGCGCTGCTCGCCGCGCTGACCCTGGACGAGAAGCTCAGCTTCGTGCACGGCGCGGCCGACCCGCAGTCGCTGGGCCAGGCCGGGTACATCCCGGGCGTGCCCCGGCTCGGGATACCGCCGCTGCGGCTGACCGACGGGCCGGCCGGCGTACGGGTCACCCATCCGAGCACCGCGATGCCGGCGCCGGTCGCGCTCGCCTCCACCTTCGATCCGACCCTGGCCCGCCGGTACGGCGAGGTGATCGGGCGGGACGGGCGGGCGCTCGGGCTGGACGTGCTGCTGTCCCCGATGGTCAACACCATCCGGGTGCCGTACGCCGGGCGCAACTTCGAGACGTTCAGCGAGGACCCGCTGGTCTCGGCGGGCACGGTGGCACCGGAGGTGCGCGGCATCCAGAGCCAGGGACTGGTCGCGACCGTCAAGCACTACGCCGAGAACAACCAGGAGCAGGACCGCATGTCGGTCGACGTACGGGTGGGCGAGCAGGCGCTGCGCGAGGTCGAGCTGGCTGGGTTCGAGGCGGCGGTACGCGCCGGTACGGGTGCCGTGATGTGCTCGTACAACAAGATCAACGGCGATCCGGGGTGTGGCAGCGCGGCGTTGCTCGACGGCATCCTCAAAGGGGATTGGGGTTTCCCCGGCTGGGTGATGTCGGACTGGGGCGCCACGCACAGCACCGGTGCCATCGCCACCGGGCTGGACCAGGAGATGCCCAGCGGAACCTTCCTCGGCGCCCCGCTCAAGACCGCGGTGCAGCAGGGCACCATCCCCCAGTCCACAGTGGACGCCGCCGTGCGCCGCATCCTCGTCCAGATGAAGGCGTTCGGGCTGCTCGCCTGCGCCTCGCCGGCCGGGCCGGTGGCCGGCTGCCAGCTGCCGCCGCGGCCCGCGTTCAACGCCGAAGCGGACAACCGGGTCGCACTGGCGGTGGCGGAGAGCGGTTCGGTGCTGCTGCGCGACGTCGGCAACGCGTTGCCGCTGACCGGCCCCGCCGCGCGCAGCATCGCGCTGATCGGCACCCCGGCCAGGTACCCGGTCATCGGGGGCGGCGGCAGCTCGCAGGTCACCCCGGTGGCGGTGACCACGCCACTGGACGAGATCACGCGGCGGGCCGGGCGCGGCGCGGCGGTCTCCTACGCGCCGGGCATCGACACGATCGGCGCCCTCGTCCCCGCGTCCGCGCTGTCGGGCGGCTCCATCGACCTGACCGGGAGCGCGGCGCTGCCCAACGGGCAGTCGTTCGTCACCACCCGGACGCTGACCGTGACCACCGCCGGGGACTACCTGGTCGACCTCCAGGCGGCCCAGGGCATCGCCTCCCTGGCACTGGACGGGACGCCGGTCGCCAGCGGCTTCGCGCTGTCCAGCGCGCTGACCAGCTTCCGGGCCACGGTGCACCTGACCGCGGGCGCGCACACCCTGGGCATCAACGTCTTCAGCATTCCGTCGTTCCTCACCGGCCCGCTGCAGGTGCGGCTCACCTGGGTCACGCCGGAGGCGGCGCAGGCGGACCTGGACGCGGCGGTGGCCGCCGCGCGGGCGGCGCGTACCGCCGTGGTGTTCGCGTACGACGAGGGCACGGAGGGCGCGGACCGGAGCACCCTGGCGCTGCCGTACCGGCAGGACCGGCTGGTCGAGGCGGTGGCCGCGGCCAACCCGGACACGGTGGTGGTGCTGAACACCGGCTCGGCGGTGACGATGCCGTGGCTGTCGCGGGTGCGCGGGGTGCTGGACATGTACTACCCCGGGCAGATGGGCGGCCTGGCCACCGCCCGGCTGCTGTTCGGCGACGCGGGCCCGGGCGGGCGGCTGACCCAGACCTTCCCGCTGGACGACGCGCACACCATGGTCAGCGGCGACCCGGCGCGGTACCCGGGGGTGAACCTGACCGAGCAGTACTCCGAGGGCGTGGACGTGGGCTACCGGTGGTACGACGCGCAGCGGCAGGCGGTGCTGTTCCCGTTCGGGTACGGGCTGTCCTACACCAGCTTCGGGTACCGGGGGCTGCGGGTCGGCGCCGGGCGGGACGGGCTGACCGTACGCTTCCGGCTCACCAACACCGGCCGGCGCGCCGGTGACGAGGTGGCCCAGGTGTACCTCGGCCCGAGCCCGGACGTCCACAGTGCACAGCAGCCGGTACGCGCGCTGGCCGGGTACCAGAAGGTGCACCTGGCACCGGGCGAGTCCCGCGACGTGACCCTCACCGTACCGCTGCGGCAGTTGCAGTACTGGGACAGCACCGCGCACGCGTGGGCGCTGGGCACCGGTACCCGCACCGTATGGGTGGGCAGTTCCTCGGCGGCGCTCCCGCTGGCCGCGACCGTTACCGTGGGGAGGATGTCATGAGGCGGATGATCTGGCTGATCGCGCTGGCCCTGCCCGTCCTGTGGGCCGCACCGGCCGCCGCGCACCCCGCCCCCGTCGTTGGAGTCCACAGTGGACTTTTGCGCGGGACGAGCCAGGGCGGGGTGGACAGCTTCCTGGGCGTGCCGTACGCGCAGCCGCCCGTCGGCGCGCTACGGTGGCAGGCGCCGCGCCCGGTCACGCCGTGGCGCGGCCTGCGCGAAGCCGTCGCGTACGGCAACCGGTGCCCGGCCGCCGCGAGCAGCAACGGGCCGCGCTCGGAGACCGAGGACTGCCTGTTCCTCAACGTGCAGCGCCCGGCCGGCACCCGCCCCGGCGCCCGGCTGCCGGTGTACTTCTGGATCCACGGCGGCGGCCTGGTCAACGGCAGCTCCAACCAGCACGACGGCGGCCTGATCGTGCGCACCACCGGGGTCGTGGTGGTGACCATCAACTACCGGCTCGGCGTGTTCGGTTTCCTGGCGCACCCGGCGCTCGCCGGCACCGGCGGGCAGGTGGGCGACTACGGGTTGGAGGACCAGCAGGCGGCGCTGCGCTGGGTGCGGGACAACATCGGCGCGTTCGGCGGCGACCCGCGGCAGGTGACCATCGGGGGTGAATCGGCCGGCGGCTGGTCGATCTGCGCACACCTGACCGCGCCCGGCTCGCAGGGGCTGTTCGTGCGCGCCATGATGCAGAGCGGCTCCTGCCAGAGCCAGACCGTGGCCGCCGGCGAGGCGGCGGGCACCGCG